>SPBP01000342.1 GCA_004525935.1 Lentisphaerales bacterium
GCCTGTGCCCGGATACGTCTCGCTCCGCGGGCGAGAACGGTTCCTCCGGCATCGGTAAGTCGCCAGTCAACCTGTGCCGACACAGGCAGCGGCAGATCGCTGCTGACATGGACAGCTACTGTTCCCGCGCGAGTATCCTCAACGCCGCTGACGAGCAGTGGTGCAAAGAATCGCCGCGCAAAATAATGCAGCGCCTTCCACCGCCCATGATAGTCGATTGAACTCCAGCTTGCGCCCGGCCACGTGTCATTGAGCTGCCAGTAGAGAGTGCCCATAGCCCGCGGCATGAGCCGACGCCAATGTTCGACGGCGTACTTCATTCCCAGGCCCTGGAGAACCTGGGACACCCACAGTGTCATATCGAAAGCTGCCGGCAAAGCAAACCAGTCGAGCATGTAGTGCATTATCGCCGCGTTTCCGTTTCCGGACCGCTGATGGTGTTCCATGATTCGCGACGTGACATTTCTGTCCTTCGGGATGGTAAAGCCGCGAACCGTCTTTGGTTCCGGGAATGACTGGAAGCCGAATTCGCTGCAGAAACGATGCGTAGACGTGCGGTACCATTCAAATGGCTCTCTGCCGTGCCAGACCTGCCACAAGTGTGCATCGCCGCAGGTTGGGTTGCTGTGATCGCTTCGATTCCCGTGCGGACTGTGCGGACTGGACGGCCAGTAGTCCCGGTCGGGATCGTGCTTCTTAACAACGTCCGCGAGGAGCTTGTCAAACAGCCGGGAGTAGTCCGGGAGGCTCATGCAGCGCCTGGTCCACTTGTGGGATAATAACATCTGCTCCAATTCGTTGTTACCGCACCACAGGGCCAGGCAGGCATGATGGCGCAGCCGGCGAACATTGTCTTCCGCTTCCGCTTGGACTGTGCGCATGAACTGCTTGTCGAATGTCGGGTACGTTGCGCAGGCAAACATGAAATCCTGCCATACGCACAGGCCCAGCTCGTCGCAGGTCTTGTAGAATTCATCATCCTCGTAGATTCCACCACCCCAGACTCGCAGCATGTTCATGTTGGCCGTGTTCGCGGATTCAAGGAGATATCGATAACGGGCCGGTGTCATTCGGGAGAGTACGGCGTCGGATGGAATCCAGTTTGCGCCCTTTGCAAAGAATGGCAGGCCGTTCACAACAAACTGGAAGGACTCTCCCCACTCATCCCGATGCCGGTCAAGGCGCAAGGTACGCAACCCGATTCGGCGGCTCTGAGTGTCCAGCACGCCGCCTCTTACATCAAGCAGTTCAACAAGGACATCATAAAGCGGCTGGTCGCCAAGACCGTTCGGCCACCAGAGCCGGGGCTTCCGGATAGTCAACCTGGCAGTTCCAATGCCGCCCTGAAGCGATGTTTCGGTTTGTGCAACGAGCTTGCTCCCGTAGCGGACACTTACGCGGGAACTCAGCGCGAGTCGTCTTGTTGCGACGGCAGTTGTGGAGACGTCAAGACGTACGGCGCTGTCGGCGCGGTGCTTTTGTCCGATCGAGATATCGCGCAATCTTGCCGCGTTGAAGGCTACAAGTGAAATCGGACGCCATATGCCGCAGGTCAGGAGCTTTGGTCCCCAATCCCAGCCGTAGTTGCATTGTTCCTTGCGCGTCCAGGCGCGGGTATCCAGCGAAGCCTGCCATTCCGGCACGCCCTTCCCCGGCTTCTTGAGAGTCGATGCGAAACGCACCTCGATTCGGTTTCGTCCCGGCTTGAGGCGACTTTTTACGTTCCATTCCCAGGTCCGGAACATGTTGTCGGTCCTGCCTACTGTCGTACCGTTGATGCGAACCGTGGCTAGAGTATCCAATCCTTCGCAATGAAGAAGGACGCGATTATGTTCCAGCAGCAACTTCTCAACACGAAAGTCACGGCTGAAGACCCATGCTGATTCCCCGATCCATGGAGCTTTGACGGCACAACCATCACATGGTCCTCCACGACGACACGCCCATCAATCACCTCTTCAACATGCGCATTTCCTGCCCTGCATCTTCTGAAGCGAGTAGCACAACGCCGGATCCGGCGGCAGGATCTGCAGGCCGGGCGGGACGTGTGACATGTGTACCTTCAATTCTTCAGGATCAATCGTGTTGAAGTCGAACATTCCGACATGATGAGGGAGCAGCACGGAAATGCCTGCGCTCATGCACAGATCGACGGCCTCTGTGAAGCTGAAGTTTCCGAGGATCCCACTAGTCGTACGCCGGGGGTCTCTTCCGTTGACTGGGAGAAGGGCCACATCCGGGCGTGCAGCTCGAAGCAGATCAGGCAGCCCCGCGAACGGCACACAATCTCCGGAGTGATACAGTGCGAAGCCCTCGGCCCTCAGAACATAGCCCACAAAGTGGTGCTGGCCGGCGGGGTCCATTCGTATTTCCTCGTGCGCGGCGGGGAGTATTTCCAGTGTGCTATTCCCGTCGAGCTCCAGTTGTTCCCCTGCATTGACCGGCACAAGCCGGTCCGGTGGCACGCCTCGCGCCAGCGCCGTCTCGCGCTCGGCCCGGGGAACGACAAACCGACATTTCGGGTTGTGCTCCGCTATGACCGGCAATGTTCCCGGATCCATGTGATCGGAATGCGCGTGTGAGCACAGCACCCAATCCACATCGCGCAGAGCGTCCGGCGCGACAGGCGGCGCCATCATGCGAGTGTGTGGAAGCGTTGTACCGCGATGGTTCACGGCAAGCGAATCGGAAAGGTATGCATCTATGACCACGGTCAATTCCGCCGTTCGGACCAGAAATCCGGCCTGGCCAAGCCAGCGTACCAGGAGTCTGCCGCCCGGGGGCCTGTGTGCCGCGTGATCGACCGGGAGCGCCTGGATGTCAATGTAGCTGTTCATTTGCGCAATGTCCTATCTTGATGGCCGTCCGACATCTGTCGGCAATCGTCGTGGTCCATTCATTGTTGCGGATATCGTCCCGCGTTGCCAGCCAGATATCCGGTCCAGTTGTGGACGCCCGCGTCCTGTAAGTGAGCGCGGTGTAACGAGGAGCCGTGCCCGAGTTCTCCAAAGGTTCCCATCCGCAGCGCATAGGAATGAGAAGAATCCCACGATTCGACGGTCAGAAAGAATCCCTCTGTCCGGAGCGGCCGTACCCACAGCTCCAAGGTCAGAGGGAGGTCGGCATATTCGGGGCTCCACGGGATATGCACGCCGGCACACGCACCGTCGAGCGCCTTGCCGAAATGTCCCGGCGC
>SPBP01000197.1 GCA_004525935.1 Lentisphaerales bacterium
ACGCTGACTATGAAGCCACCGAATAGAGTGACCATCAGCCAGGGCAGCCTCGCAAGGCAGGTGCGCCATACGGATGTGTCCTCGAGCTCGATGTCGTCCGAACCGGCAAGCCGGAATATGTCCTCGGAGGCCTCCTCCTGAATAACGTCTATCGCGTCGTCTGTTGTGATGCGGCCAACGAGTCGGCCCGCGTTATCCACCACGGGTACCACGTTCAGATCGTACTTGCCCATGATCCGCGCGACTTCTTCCTGATCGATCTCCGCAGACACCGAGACAAAGTCAGTGTGGGCCAACTCGCCGAGGGGACGACTGCGATCCTTTTCGCGAAGCAGTTCCCAGATGTCCACGTTTCCTACGAGCACGCCATCTTCGTCGATGACATTTGCCTGAAAAAATGGCTCATCGTTCTCGAGATATGCAATAGCTTCAATAGCGTCACCCACGGACTGGTCCCGCTTCATGGCGACAACGTCCGGGGTCATGATGCCGCCCGCCGAATCCTCCTCGTACTTGAGAAGATCGCGGACCTCGGCGGATTCTTCTTTCGCCATCAATTTCAGGATTCGTTCAGACTGCTGCTCGGGGAATTGACTGACAAGGTCGGCCGCCTTGTCAGGGGCCATGGCTCCCAGTATGCGGGATAGTTCCGTATCGCTGAGTTCTTCAAGGATGTCGGTGTTGCCGAGACGTTCCAGTTCAGCCAGCACACCGGGCTTCGTGTCGTCGTCGACAACGGCAAAGAGCTTCGACTGCTCGGCCGCCGGTGCTCTGTTGATATCATCCGCAACATCGGCGGGATGCATTCCGACATATAGGCGGGCCGAGGGCTCGTCCGTCCGCTCGGAAGGCGATCGTGTTTCGTCAGACCGTCGGCCGTGCTTTCGAGGCGTCATCATTACCGGCCCCCTGTTCTTCGTGTCTGATCCATGCTTCCAGCTTGTCGAGCAGAGTGGGCCTGTTCGAATGACCGATCGGATCGTCTCCGGGCGATACCGCGCCAGCGGACATAACGAAAGTGAGTGCGTCAGATACCGGCATGTCCACCGGAATCACCTGTGATTCCGGGGCGAGGATCAATACACCGGACGTGGGGTTGGGTGTTGTGGGAACGAACAACGATACGCATGGCTCGTTACTGTCGGGTCCAAGCATGATCTTGGTTGTGCCCCTGGGAAGGGAGGATGTCACAAAGGCCACCGAGAAGATGCCAGGGCGAGGATACTCGAGAATAACAACTTTCTTGAACAGTGTGTTTCGTTGCGTGAAGAGCGCTTCGCTGATCTGGCGAACAGCTACGTAAATGCCGTTAATGAAAGGGAGCCCAGTGAGTATCTTGTCGCTGAGCTGATAAAGCCTCCTGCCGAGAATGTTCCGAACCAGTACCCCGACCAGATACATTGCCATGAGGATGACAACAAGAATGCCGATGCGCAGGGGAAGTTCCCTCCACGTTCCGCGCCACTTCTCGAACACGCCGAACTCGGCCATCCAGTTTGTCGTCAGGCCGAACAGGAACTTGAAGATGAGAATCGTGGCGACCACCGGGGTTACAAGTATTATCCCCACGATTGTGTTGTTGCGTATCGACCTATTCATCTTCTTGAACATTGTCTTTGTCCTTTCCTTCGCTGGACTGGCCGTAGAAGGCCTACTATCATCCCAAGCCGGTCGGCATCTCGCAGCCAACGGCTCTCTCGCCGCCTCATCCGCATGTAGCCAGCCTTTGTTACGTCCGATTCACCGGCAAGATGATCGCATCCATGAGCCAGGTACAACGCAAGTTCACGCGCAACACTTCCCCGAGCCCGGCCCTCGACGAGCGCACGCTCAACATTGACTATTATCTCTCCGCCGACCGAGTTGTCCTCGCCCGGCAGCGGATCATACTTGAAACATATTACGTCGGTCGGGCCGGTTCTGTTCAGATACTCCCGGTTGATCCGGGATATCCCGATGTCATCCGTCAGTACGAGCGACAACTCCGCAGGTTGTTCAGCCCGACTGCATGCCGTAAGACGCGCCATCAGATTCCGAACGAGCTTCCTGATCTCTGACAGGTTGAGCCGGCACACCGTTTGATTGTTGTTTATCGAGATCTTCATCTTTTGGATACGCCATCCGGCCATGCAACATGCTGGTCAAGGTGAAAACAAACGAGCGCTTGATGCGGGCGAGATCTTTCATGGTCAGGTCGCAGGAGTCGAGCTGTCCGTCTAGCAGGCGGGCATTAACGACCTCGTTCACCATGCTCTCAAGATGGCCGGGATTCGGCTTCTCCATTGAACGCGAGGCGGCCTCGACTGAGTCCGCAAGCGAGATGATGGCGGATTCCCGAAACGACGGTTTGGGACCGGGGTATCGGTAGTCACTCTCATTAATGACACCACCGGCGTCCGTCTGCCCGTTCGCCAACTCAAGCTCAAGCTGCTGCACAGCCTTGTGATGAAAGTAACGCACGATCCCGGTGCCGTGATGCTGCTGGATCGACTCGATGATTGGTCGGGGCAACTTGTGCAGAAGCGCGAGACTGACGCCCTCCTTGACATGCGCGGTGATTACCAGAGTACTCATGCTCGGAAGAAGACCGTCATGCGGGTTGGGACTGCGCTGGATGTTCTCCGCGAAGAAGTCTGGCTTGGTGAGCTTTCCTATGTCGTGAAAGTACGAACATACCCTTGCAAGTAGTGAGTTTGCAGCTATTTTATGAGTCGCCGCCTGTGCAAGGTTGGCAACCACAAGGCTGTGGTGATATGTGCCGGGCGCCTCTATCGCAAGCCGTTGAAGCAGGGGATGGCCAAGGTCCGACAGTTCCAGAAGCGTGATGTCGGTGGTAATATTGAAAAGAGCTTCAAAGATGGGTACCGCGAGGAGAACAGCGACGGCGGTTACCATGCCGTTCACGAGACATGCGGAAGCCTGCATCAGCATCGGCATCGGCTCTGTGGCAGGCAGGTCGATCAGGTTGGCAGCAACAGCCACGAGAATCTCAGACAAGGCAATGACGAGCCCGGCCTTGAAGACCGTTGATCGCTTCCTGAGATCCTGTCCGAAGCGTGAAGCACAGATTGTAACGAGCACTGTGGTCCCAAGAATCTGGTAGTCGTGGCCGCCAAGAATTGAGGCTGAGAATCCAACCCACATTCCAAGGACTATGCCTTCAGCAGGTCCGAGAAGGATGGTGGCAAGCAGCGGGGCCAGAGACAGGGGCAGGAGGTAGAACTGTATGGTCTCGAACCAGCCGTAAGCGGACGAGAGGTGATCGGAAACGTTAAGAAGCGCTACGATTGGGACGAGAGACAGTAATGAAACAAGCAACGCCAGAACGATCTTTCGTATGTTGCCGGGGAGGTCGGGACAAAGCAGGCGAGCAAGGAATCCGCAGGCAAGAAGGCCCACCGCAAGAATGAAACCATTGCCCGCGATTGCGGTCGCGGCCATGGTCTTCCACCGAAAATGCGAAAGTGCCGTGAGAAACACCATCGGCACAGCCCATATCAGGGCGGATAGCGCGCTGATAGCAAGTGACCGGCGGGCGTAAAGACGCCGTCGCGACCCCTTGGCATTCCTGTCGCGCGACTTGGCTTTTCTTGCCCTGGTTCTGGATACTCCCAGCTTCATTGGATTCTCTCGTGAGGATTGACCCGAGACATTGCAAAAGGGCCACACGTGCGATATGTTGGTGCCGACTCTATCACTGGACCTGCAGCATTTGCAAGAAATCAGGAGTACGAAGAGGCATTTGTAATGACATCTTCCAATGAGGCAGCAGTAGGCCTTTACGTGATTTTCGGACAGGACGAATTCCCTGTGTCTGAAAAAGCGCAGGCACTTGTGGATAGGCTGGTCCCACCCGAAGACAGATCCCTGGGCCTTGAGATAGTCGACGGGCGATGTGATACGTCGGAACAGGCTGTCAACGCGCTGCGTCAGTGGATTTCGGCACTCCAGACTGTCGGGCTGCTGGCAGGTAACAAGGTCGTCTGGTTGCGCGACTCAAACTTCTTTGACAGTGGGGCTCTCGGGGGGGCATCAATAGTCAAGGAATACGTTGAACGGTTGACAGAACTGCTTCGCGCGGGCCTGCCTCCCCGGCAGACGTTGGTCATTACTGCGTCTCGGATCGATGGCAGATCCGCGTTCTGCAAGGCATGCAAGGCCTCTGGTGAGGTCCATGAGTTCGACATCCCCGACAAGGGTTACAAGGCGGAAGAACTCGCCAGGCGACATGCCGTTGAGGCGTTGAAGAAGGCAGGATTGGCAATGTCGAGAGATACACTTGATGCATTTCTGGATCGGGTTGGCGTTGAAACTCGGCAAATCATGAACGAGGTCGCGAAGCTGGATGTGTTTGTCGGAACCCGACGCAAAGTTAGTCCCGACGATGTTGAGGCAGTTACGTGTGTCTCCCGGGAGGCCGCCGTATGGGATCTCTCGGATGCGATAGGCGAGCGAAATCTCGGCAAGGCGCTGAAGACACTTCAACAGCTTCTGTTTCAGAAAGAATCTGCCGTGGGACTTGTCATGGTCCTCGAAAGGCAACTGCGCGAATTGATGATTGTTCGGGAGGCGCTTGACAAAGGATGGCTGCATGTCGATGGCAGGGGCGGGCGCAGCTCGGCAACATGGAATCTACCCCGCGAGATTGAAGAGGTGTTTGACCGACTCGGCAGGCGTGATCCCAGGAAGATCCATCCGTACCGCATGGGCAGGATTATCAGCCAGGGGAGATTGTTCTCTCTTTCAGAGCTTGCAGCCGCACGCATAGATGCTCTGGCGGCTCACGAGCGCATTGTTTCAACCGGCGTCCCCCAGTCGTTGATCCTCGAGCTCCTCTTCGCAAAGCTTCTCTGTGTCACGGCCAGCCGTAATCGATCGGTTTCGGGATTGACTTCTAGCCTCCAATAATTACAGTAGGTGCCATTCATTCCTTGGCCAACGTAGCTCAGCTGGCAGAGCAGGTCATTCGTAATGATCAGGTTCGTCGGTTCGAATCCGACCGTTGGCTCCATCTTCCACTTGCCGCGAAGCGAGAGCGAGGGATCTCCCCTCATCCCCGTAGCCTTTTGCGAAGGAGGGCTTTCCCTTCCTGTCTCCCCCCAGAGCGCGAATTGACCGAAAGGTCTGGATAGAAT
>SPBP01000057.1 GCA_004525935.1 Lentisphaerales bacterium
ATCGGAAAGAACGCGTATTGACAGGACGCTGCCAACGGCAACGGGTAAGTTGACCACCGAGGTGTTAACGACATCGGCTTTGCCGTGCTGAATTGCGGAAGTCTCATCGAACTGTACGAGTTCGATACTTGCCGTGTCGTCCAGGTGATCAAGAAGCTCCATCGGCTCCAATTCGATGCTATCATCAATGTCGATGATCCGCAGGAGGGCAAGATCTGTTGCAGCGTCGGCCTGCTCAACGGCAGCCTGAAGTTTCCGGCCGCTCTGTGTCTTCTGAACCTGGACGAGCGTATGGTTTCGCACCAGGTTTTCGGTGGTGATGATAAGATCATCTCTAACAACGACCCCGTAGCCCTGGCGGGATCTGGTTTGCGTCTTCTGCCACGGGAGGAACGCGTCGTAATGCTGCGCAGTCACCAGGACGCGCACGACACTATTCTCGTATTCAGCGCCCGGTGAGCTAACCGCGGAGATCTGCAGCAGGAGGCCTGCCAGCCCTGCTGCAATGCCGATGCGTCGCCCGGATATGTACCTCTTGTTTTGCATTGCTTCCTGCTTCCGGTGTTGCAGATGCTGGAGACGGCATCTCCCTGTTGTTCTCAACAAGAGGGCAATAAGTTCTCCCGTTGCCCTAAACAGTCGCCCAAGAATGTCAAAGCCTCTCTCGCGCCGGCACCCCATATTGCTCCAGCAGCAAGGGCTCGGCCTTTTCAGCCGCATCGGCATCTATGACGAGACGTTCCGTTGTTCCCTCGAAACTGAAGACATGAAAACGTGTGCCCTCCGCCGTGCATGCCTCTTTCAGATCACGCAGGTCGCGCACAGCCTTTCCATTGACTTCTGAAACTATGCCGGGAACGAAAGCGTTACAGTAGGAATTGACCTGGTGCGGAAGAATCGAAATCAGGGCAACGAACTCGTCCCTGCCGGCGATGAGACCATCGAATTTTGAGAAGATGGTATAGTAGTAGATCTTCTGCGTCCTCGGAGAATTCGGATCCAACTGTGCCGCACTCAGAAAGTCTTTGCTGAGCGGCGAGAACACCAGGCCGCCCAGGATGAAATAGCGCGGCTTTTCATCGTAGTTGTTTCGGAAGATGAATGGGTCCAGTTGATTCGTCAGGGGAACTTTCACGTCTTTTCGCATTCCGTCGCGCCAGATCTCTAGCGAGATGGACTGGCCCCATTGTTTGCGCTCCAGCAGTTCGGCGAACTCCACCACAGTACCATCGACCAGCGTAGTACCATCGTTCTGAATACGATTTCCGTCGATAGAGCAGAGGACGTCTTCCGGCTCGAGAATACCTGTTCCCGAACCGAACGGGTCGACGTAGAAGACGGCCACACCCGACAGATCCGTTGGCATTACGAGGTCCTCACGTAGTGCTTTGTTGCGAAGTCGCATCGTGGCGACCCCGAGTTCTGGATATCCGTTATAGATTCCATCGTGCACGTCGGTAAGGAATCGCTTGATGACAGGGACGGGAATGGCGTAGCCGATGTTCTCCGCGTTCATGAGGCCCTGAAAGGCCATGCCGACGATCTTGCCGTTGAAGACGACGGGGCCGCCACTGTTACCTGGATTTATGGCAGCGTCCACCTGTATGACAAGATGTTGGTCAACACCACTGTGAGAATAGGTGCTGTAATCAACCCTGGACACGACGCCCTTCGTTACTGACAGCCGTGCTCCGCCAATGGGATAGCCGATTACAGACACCTCGTCGTTCAGGCGCGGAAGGTATTCAGACAGCTTGACGGCAGGCATATCATCAAGCTGGGACGGGTCTTCAAGCTCGAGCAGCGCAAGATCACAATCGTGCGCAATGTACTTCACAAACGCGCGAAAGCGAGAGGCCTCGTCGTGCAACTGGATCTCGATGAACTTCGCGTCCGATACCACATGAGCGTTGGTGAGAATCCTGCGCTTGGAAACAACGAATCCTGTGCCGGCCGCCTGGATCGGCGACTGGGCCTGCCATGGCATGGCGTAGTCCTGGCGCTGGATGGTTGAGTAGATCTTTACCACGGACGACAATGGCATTCTGTCGCGGCCACTTGATGGTGTGGGCGTGGCGAGAGCGATGCTGACGGCAAACAGTATGCGGGTGAACCCGGCGCATGAATACGGGAAGCTTTTCACGGGCCCATGATACACGAGTGCAGCCGCCGAGCTCGAGAAGAAACTGACGCAACGGACAGGAAATGCGGGAGACGGGTGGCATGTGACACACATGAAGCGGCTCGTGGCTATTCGGGGGTCGGGGAGCGTCTAGTATCTATACGAGAGGCTCATGCCGAGTTCGACGTTGTCGGTATTAAAATCACCGATGTCGCCCCATTCCTCGAACAGGTAATAGGCTGCCAGCTGAAGATCGAACGCCTCAGACAAAGGAAAGTGGGCACCGAACTGAAGTTGCCATACGAAATCCGTCCAGTGACTCTCCTCCCGGCGTACGTAACTGCGCATCAGTCCGAGGCCGCCGTAGAAGATGCGATCTTTCAGCAGGAGGTGAATCTGCGGAGTCATTACGGATTCCACTTTTTCTACAGTGGATGTTGTCGTGCTATGCGGAGTATAACCCAGGCCGATCTGCCAGTACGCGTTGCCTTCGTGGTACTCGTAGGCCACCAGATATGAAAGATCTCCCTCTCCGTAAGGAAGGTTTGGAGCGCCTAAGTAGTCCGAATGCTGGCGAATTCCAAGCGCAATCGCCGAAGCGCCGGGTCTGTTTTTCTTTGGTGCCTGGGCAGATGCAGACATCGTCGCGAGTCCCAGGGCACAAACTCCTCCAATCAACACTATTCTACGCATGAACATGATAACCTGCTTTCTTTGTCAGTCGCTGTGTGGATTCTGCCCACGTAGCTGCTGTGACACAAGGAAAAGTTGTGTTGATATCAGGTCTAGCCTCCATTATGGTTTCTAGTTCGGCTGTGTCAGCAGCGTTGAGGATTGCGGATGCAGGCGCTTTCCATCGCAGGCAAGCAGAATCCCGGCTGTTCCGCGGGTGTGGCTTGCAGTTGAGGAGGAGGAAGGAGACATGGTTAGCCGGAGGAAACACGCAAAGACTTTCAAGCGCTTGTCTGCATGCCTGGCCTCAGTGGAGAACCCCGACGACATGTATGATTTCCTTTACGGGATTCTCACGCCCGCTGAACGGGCCAAAATCGCACTCAGATGGGAACTCGTTCGACTGCTTGCCGAGGGGAGAAGCCAGCGCACGATTGCCGATCTGCTGGGCATTAGCCTGTGTAAGATCACGCGTGGCTCGAGAGAATTGAAGAAGGGTCGGCCAGGGTTCAGGAAGGTTGTAAAGGCCGCGATCGAGAAAGACGCCAGCTGAGTCATCATAAGACCAGGAGATGTCGTCAGGATGTTTACCCCAGTGTCATCTAAAGTGGATTTCCCGAGCCAGGAGAAAGCTGTACTGCGATTCTGGCATGATAACCGGATATTCGAGAAGTCACTCGACGGGACACGTGGCGGAATAGAGTTCTCTTTCTATGATGGGCCGCCGTTTGCCACCGGCCTTCCGCATTACGGTCACTTGCTGGCCGGCACGATCAAGGACATCGTCCCTCGCTACTGGACAATGCGGGGCTATCATGTTGAACGCCGATTCGGCTGGGATTGCCATGGGCTGCCCGTTGAATACGAAGTAGAGCAGGATCTGAAGGTGAGTGGGAAGCGGGAAATCGAGAAACTCGGAGTGTCGGTCTTCAACGAGCACTGCCGCAGTATTGTTCTACGCTATACGAAGGAATGGCGCGAAGTTGTTACCAAAATGGGCCGCTGGGTGGATTTTGAGAATGACTACAAGACCATGGACCCCTCATACATGGAATCCATCTGGTGGGTTTTCAAGACGCTCTGGGATAAGGGCTTGATCTATGACGGTCACAAGATCCTGCCGTATTGCCCGCGCTGCTCCACTCCACTTTCGAACTTCGAGACGAACCAGGGATATCAGGAGGTGTCGGACCCGGCAATCACGGTGCGATTTCGCGTAAGGGGTGCAGAGAATACGTATGTTCTGGCGTGGACGACGACGCCCTGGACTCTTCCGTCGAATATGGCGCTGGCCGTTGGCGCGGAGATTCGTTATGTCGAGGTGAAAGACGGCCAGGATACTTACTTGCTGGCCAAGGACAGGCTGTCGGTCTACTACAAGGATGAGAGCAGCTACGATCTGAGGCGGGAACTTGTCGGGAACGATATGGTTGGCATGGAATACGAGCCGCTGTTTCCATTCTTCCAGGAAAAGAGGAGCGATGGGGCTTTCCGGGTGGTTGCTGCCGACTTCGTGACGGTTGAAGACGGGACGGGGATAGTCCACATTGCGCCCGGTTTCGGCGAAGACGATTCCCGCGTCGGCCGCGAAGCCAACATTCCGGCGGTCTGTCCGGTTGATGACGAGGGCCGTTTCACTGCTGAGGTAGTTGACTACGCCGGCCGGCAGGTCAAAGAGGCGGACAAGGACATAATACGTCGACTGAAGGCGGACGGTGCACTTATTCATCATTCAACGATCAAGCACAGCTATCCGCAGTGCTGGCGTTGTGATACCGCGCTGATCTATCGGGCGGTCAGTACATGGTTCGTGCGTGTCGAGCAGATTCGCGATCGGATAGTGTCGGCTAACGCGGGCGTGCATTGGGTGCCGGAGCACCTGCGGGACGGAAGATTCGGGAAATGGTTGGCGCAGGCTAGAGATTGGGCCATTTCGCGGAATCGCTACTGGGGCACTCCGCTCCCCCTCTGGCGCAGTGACGACGGCAGTGAAATCAGGTGTGTGGGCTCCATTGAGGAACTGGCAGAGTTGTCAGGCGTAGGAGTCGAGGACCTGCACAAGCATGTTGTCGATGCCATAGAGATTCCGTCGGGGCAGGGGAAGGGCATGCTCAAGCGCGTGCCGGAAGTGCTGGACTGCTGGTTCGAAAGTGGGGCCATGCCTTACGCCCAGGCTCACTATCCGTTCGAGAACAAGGACAGATTTGAAGCGAATTTTCCGGCGGACTTCATTGCCGAAGGACTCGACCAGACCCGTGGCTGGTTCTACACGTTGATGGTCCTGTCGACCGCCCTGTTCGACAAGGCATCTTTCAAGAACGTGGTGGTCAACGGACTCGTCCTGGCTGAGGACGGCCGGAAGATGAGCAAACGGCTCAAGAACTATCCTGACCCCGTTCAGATGATCGATTCCTACGGCGCCGATGCGTTGAGGCTGTACATGATCAATTCGCCGGTCGTCAAGGCGGAGGATCTGCGTTTCTCGGAAAGTGGAGTAACCCGTGTCTATCGCGAACTCCTGCTGCCACTCTGGAACGCTTACGGCTTCTTTGTTACATACGCTAACACGGATAACTGGACTCCTGCCCAGTGCTCGGGGGAGAAGAGCGCGAATGTGCTTGATCGCTGGATACTGAGCTCGCTTGAGGCACTGACACTTGATGTTGTTGCCGCGATGGACGTGTACGATTTGCAGCGTGCGGTCAAGCCGTTTGTGAAGTTTATCGACAACCTCACGAACTGGTACATACGCCGCAGTCGACGAAGATTCTGGAAGTCGCAGAACGACGACGACAAAGGGCACGCATACGAGACCCTCTGGCGTATTCTTCTGAGGGTGTGCAAGATAGCCGCGCCGTTTGTTCCTTTTGTGACGGAGGAGATGTACAGGAACTTGAAGACCGACGACATGCCGGAGTCGGTGCACCTCTGCGAGTTTCCATCGGGTGACGCGACGGAGAGGGATGAGTTGCTGGAAACAGAAATGAATGCGGCGATCACCGTGGTGCAGCTGGGTCGCTTGCTCCGTACCGAGAGCAACCTGAAGGTTCGTCAGCCCCTGGCCGCAATGCACATTGTTTCGCGCGACAGCACCATGGTGAATGCGCTGAAGAATATGCAGAATGTCATTCTTGAGGAATTGAACATCAAGAAAGCGATTCTGCAAACGAGTGAGGAAGGGTTAGCCACGGTTGCCTTGAAGCCGAACTACCGTACCCTCGGGCCGAAGTACGGTTCTGATGTCGGAAAGGTCGTGAAGGCTCTGGCGTCGGTCGATGGGACCGGGTTGGATCTCTCGTTGGGTATACCGCTTCCTGTGATGGTTGACGGCAAGAAGGTTGAACTACAGGCGGACGACGTGATTATCGAACATGTTCCGTTGCCGGGTATGGTTGTTGCTTCTGATGCAGGTCTGGTAGTTGGGCTCGAAACCAGTCTTACGGAAGCATTGACCCGGGAAGGGCTGGCCAGGGAGTTGGTCAACAAGATCCAGAACATGCGAAAGACTGCGGATCTTGAGGTCACCCAGCGCATTAATCTGCGGATAACTGCCGATGCTGATCTCGGGGCGGCCGTGAATGCCCATCTCGACTATGTGAAGACCGAGACTCTGTGCCTCGACTTGCAGGTTGTCTACGAAGCCCCGGACGGGTCCGAAACATGGGACATCAACGGGCACTCCTGTTCAATGCTCCTGACGGTTGCTTAGGAGCGGTGCAGAAACCCCGAGGACAGTGGCGACTGCCACTGTCCGTTTTTTGTAGACCGGCGAAGTGTCCTATTCAACCGTCACTGAGGTGCCCGTCAACGGTGGGATCTCGAGTATTACCGAGTATTCCTTCTGGCCGGCCGGGATCACAATCCCCTGCTTGACGATCTCGGTGCCTTCCCCTGTCGCCTTGGAGATTGTCGCAGAACGCTGTTTGCTCGACGGCGGCAGGGCCATCTTGAGGGCAACTTTCACCGTCGGATAAGCGATGCCTTTGGCATAGTCCTTGTAGCCGGTCCCGTCATAGCCCCAGTCATAATAGAGGCCCGAATCCTTCGCTAACCTATCGGGGGTAAGGGGTTTCAGGTACGTTTTGTTGAGCGCGACCATGGCGGGTGTGGCTCCTAGACTACCCGAATCGTGAGATGATGACCGCAGGCTGAAACGTAACGTTCCAATGTCTCGATGGACACGTTAGCGCCACGTTCAATACGCGATATCACGCTCTGTGTTGTGCCCATAGCCTCTGCCAGTTCGTGCTGAGTCATGTTGGCTTTTGCCCGGGCTTTTGCCACTTCGCACGCGACTTTATACACAATATCGAACTCTCTTTTGACGGCGTCATATGCCGGCAGCTTGCGTATTTCCCGCGCTTGTTGCTGGTGAGCAGCCCTAATCCTGTTTTTGACATCTTTACTCATGGTACTCTCCTCTGCTGATCACTGAAATGATCCGTTTAGCCTCCCTTAATTCTCGGATAGGCATCTTCTGCGTCTTCTTTACGAAAGCACGAACCCCGATAACCATGTCGCTTTCGTAGTAGCAGTACAGAACTCGAATTTGACGCCCCCTCCTTATTCTCAATTCGAAAACATCCCGATCGATCTTCTTCGCAAAAGGCTCAATCAGATACCCGTCCTGTTCCAGTCGCTCAACCATAGCCAAGTACTGCGCTTGGCATTCGTCGGGTTGCTCGGCCATGAATTCCCGAACCTGCCGTACTGCAAGGTACCGCTTCTTACTCATTGGCTACGTGTATAGCATATATGCGATATTAGAGCAAGTAAAAATGCGAACGCTGTCTACGCATCTTGGGAACGTGATATGGGCCGAACCAAGTATATCCAACGGCACCCAAACCATAGGAGTATTCCCACATCTCAGAACACAGACTCCGGCGCCAATTCCGCACGTAAGAGCTACTCGGGATCGATTCTCCACGCTACAGGCCTCACTGGCACACCGTTGGTGATTGCCCGTTTTCCTACAGCTAGCCCTTGAACAACTCTCACAGTTTGGGATCCGGGTAGAACTTGAAAATGAAAGCATCCTCAGTAGGTTCAAGGACAACGCCGTCAGCTAGTGGTCCTTGTTTGCCGTTTGGCCTGATTGCGTAGCCGCGACCCCGCCAGGGCCAATCGGGAAGAGATATCCAAACAACAGACAAGTAGGAATTATGGACAGTGACTCGTGTAGGTCTGAGACTCTTAATGCTCCTCGGCCATTCTGTCTTCGACGCTCTGCGCGACCCGCCCTCGAGAAGCTGCGTTGCGTCGGCGATGATTGCTTCAGCGTCGTCGATCCTGGGCCAAGCCGAATATCTGTAGGCAACTATGCCCACCACAAGGCCAATGCACGCGACAAGAAAGACAATCCATCGCTTGTATCTTCTTTCGAATTCACTAGTCAAAACGGAGTCCCTTCCAAAGGACGAGATCCTACTGCGCCTCCGGGATGGTCCAACTTGCTCCGCATTCCCAGTCGGCAGGCGCAAGTCCCTTTTCTTTTAGAAACTCGATCGCTCCTTCGCCAAAAGAGTCTGGCGGCGGATCGCACGTCAGCTGGACGGTCACTTCCTCACAACAACATGGGGCTTCCCGAAGAGCGTATGCTGCTTGCACAATGGCGGCTCTTGCCTTAAGTAGTATTGGATTCTCGAGTGAGACCTGATTCCATTGCAGGGGGGGATAGGCGTAGACAAGGTACTGCCCACCACCCGAGCCATGGCCATCCAGCCATTTTCCAGTAGTCTCCGCCCCACGCATTGTGGGCCTTCGTCCGGATCACAGCTGCGTCGGTATTCTCGTTCCAGTCTCTCCTGGTAGAAGCTTTCTTCCCCAATCGGATCCCTGGACAACCACCTGGAAATCTCTGCGGAATAAAATCGACGGCCCCGAATCCTTTCGCTGACCCATCGGGGGTAAGTGTTTTCCGGTACGTTTTGTTGAGCGCGACCATATCGTTTTTCTGATCACAATCCAGTTGATTGTGCCCTTTGGCTCATACGATACGAATCCGTCCAGGTTGAACAACAACGAAGTGACCGGATAGATCTCTCTTTGCCGCCAAGACGACTATCTGTTGCGATATCGCAGCTCGCGCGGGCATCCGATAACGAAGAAGCACTACACCGGAATGCCCATGCCCGGAAGCATAAACAAGTTGCCCAAAATCCTTGTCCTCTGTGAGAAGAACCCGGTTATCGTCGGTGGCCATGTGGATGACGGCCTCATCCGTTGCTCCGACTGCGGTTTCTGAGACGCAGATAACGTCGTGTCCCGCGTTCCGCAGGGCCCTGACAACAGTGAAGTCACAGCCCTCGTCGGCAAGAAACCGCATTGAGATTCACCCCGCGAAGCTTTCAGACTTGAATCGCCATCGTTTCCTCATGGGCGATCATGTCCGCTGCATACCGCATGGCCGCGTGAATGGCTTCGGAAGATAGGTGAGGATAGGCATTCAGCAATTCCGCTTCCGTTGCCCCCTCGCTCAGCTTTCTGAGAAGAAGCTCAACCGCAATACGCGTTCCGCGAATGACCGGCTTGCCCATCATGATTTGAGGATCGACGTTTATCAGCTCTTCGCATGTCATGGTGCTCCTACTGTAGCGCAGAATGCTGCTGGCGACAATGCCCAACGTCGAGAATATCTTAAGCCCCGAATCCTTCGCTGACCTATCGGGGGTAAGGGTTTTCCGGTACGTTTTGTTGAGCGCGACCATGGCGGGTGTGGCTCATTGGCTGGTCATTATTCTACTGGAAACGGAGCGAGATGGGAAGGGGGGAACCGGGAATTCAGTGACTTATCGGCACAGAACCGGGCCGGCACTTGACGCCTTTTCGCGGTTGGTGAGAAGGATGGTCGATTCAGAAAGTATCCAGAAACCGCTTGGGTGTGAGAATGGGGATACCCCGAAAGGGATTGAGGGCAAGCAAATCTCTGTCGCCGGTGACGATGCAGGCGGCTTGCCCTGAAAGGGCGAGTTCAAGGTACTTGTTGTCTTTCGGGTCCCTGCACGCAGTAATGGATTCTGACGTTTCAATGACATGGGCCACATGAACCACCGATGTAAGGAAATGCATTCGCTCTTTTTCGTGCAAGTATTTCTCGAGGCGAGGTCGCCTCAATACATCGTTCAGTTCAGTAAGGATCGATCTGGAAAGAAGTAGTTGCCACGTTTCGCAAGCAGCAACAAGGGCCTGACCGGGAACAGAGTCTTCCATCAGCATCGCGCTAATGACGACATTCGCGTCAAAGACGTAATACGCGGTGCTACTCTTCATAGAGGATCGAATTCAGTTCCTGAGGCGTTAACCCGCGGGCTTTCACCTTGGCGCTGAGCTCTGACATAAGCTCCCGCAATGGTGCAGGGGCCTTCTTGTACTCACAGAGTAGAACCTCCCACAGGATGGAGAGCTTATTGCGGTCCTCTTCTGGGGCCTCTTTGAAAATGCTGGCCGTGTCTGCATCTACTTCAACGTTTATGGTAGCTGTTGTCATGTGCGTCCCTCATATTCACTCTCTACGATAGGCGCTCTTTGCCGAGATTGGAAGCAGGAACCTGTTCCAATGAACGTCCTGAATCCCGGCACCGCCGAGTTATTCACAGCAACCCGTAAGTACTACACATACGCAACTATTACTACGACCACTCTTTTCTCTATATATTACATTTTCTGGCCTATTTTGAGGTTGTTGACGTAAACGGTTTTCTTGAAGTCACTTGTGGCAATTTCGGCAGGTGAACAACCCCTGAAAAGCACCTGAAAAACTACTGGAAATCAGGTGAACAACGCGGGGGAGCAATTGCGCAGCATCGGGAATGTGCCGGGAGTTCCGGTAGCGTACCGGGAGCATTCGTTCTTCTCGTTTCTGCACCGGATGTGCCGTTATCAACCGAGGGGCAGTCTTGCCTGTCTCCACAATCCATACCGTTCGCACCATCGGTCGCCGCCCATCAGGCACCTCCAACGTGCCATCAATACTATTGCGTTTACCGTGCCCTGTTTCCACACATTTTGTGGTCTCATTCTTCTGCGCGTGGATTCGCATTGCTTCCGCGAAAACCTCCCACTTCGTGCTAGTGAACCCGAAACGACCGAAGAAATCCGCTTTCGATTTCCCATCAGGATGCGTGCGACACAGAAGGTAGCCTGCTATCTTGTTCCGATCTATTCGAGCTTCTTGGGCATTGGGAAGCCTCATGCCGATAACTGTACAGTTCCTCCGGTGGTGCGGCAAGACACGGTGCCAGAATTCTTCGCTGACCTATGGCGGGTATGCACTTTTCGATGGAAATCCCGGAGAGCAGATGAGGGGGTACGGCATCAATTTGGTTGGCAACACCTGATCGCTCGACAAAGTGCAACGAACGACAGCAGAAGCATTATCACTAGCACAGCCCCATACGACATCCCAAGTCGGAATGCTACAGTAATTGTCGTTTTGCCCGGACGCAGATCGGAGATACATTCCAAAATCAACGGCAGCCTGTACACACCCGCTACAAAAGCAATAGCGCAGATCAGACATCCAAGAACCCACAGAGGTCTGAGCAAACCGCCCCCCCCTGAAGCGTGGTTTTCAGAAGAGTCAATGTTTGCAGGGTTTTTCTAAGCTCGTCTGAGAAAATAATTTCTTGTGTTATTGCGGGGAGCGCAGATGTGGTAAGAGACCACCGAAAGGTGGTGTCTTGTTGTGAGTGAGGACGATCTGC
>SPBP01000032.1 GCA_004525935.1 Lentisphaerales bacterium
CGCATGGTTGTTTGGTCGGAAGACCCGCATACCGAATTAAAGTCGGAACCGATCATTTGAAGACGGACAAAGGCGGAAGAAAAGAAATTCCGTTAGAGAGGGCTTTTTGTGTTGTCAACCGGTGGGCTTAATGGTTGTTCGTCAGGTTCTCGCCAGCCCGAACATTGCACGAGTATCGTGCAATAAGCGGGCCAGTCGGTCCGGGCCAGATAGACGCGGAATGTCGCGGGTGTTGCTGCTCATGCGGCTTCCGGGGTGGCGGCGTCCAGGGAACGGAGACGGGTGCGTGTCCATGAGCCTTTCGCATAGAGAAAAGCAATAAGGACGGATTGAATTGCAGCGCTGATAACCACGGCAAGCCATACGCCCGGAGCCAGCAATGCCGCCTTCCAGGCGAGCAGGTACGCGAACAGGCCGAACGTGGCGAATCGCACACCCATGATCACTGTGGGCCACATCGTGTAGCCTGCCCCTTGAAAAGCTCGGGAAAGCGTTATCGTTATCGACAGGCATACCAGCATTATGGAGGAGAGCTTCATGTAAGCCGTGCCCAGTGCCACAGTTTGAGCGTCCGACGTGAACGCGGACAGAAACAGGGGTGAATAGAACGCCAGCACAAGGCTAAACAGGGAGTTGAATATGAAACACAGGCGAACGCTGGCCTGTGCAGAGCGCTTGGCATCCAGCGGCCGACCGGCACCAAGATACTGCCCGGTCATTGTAGCCGTCGCTTCCCCGACCGAAGCAATCGCAACGAAGGCTACCTGCGTTATTCTTGAAACGATTCCCGACGCTGCGACCTCGAGAGTTCCGAACCCGGCCACGAGGTAGAGGGTTATGGCGCTGGTCAGCCATAGAAGCACATAATGAAGACCCATCGGAATGCCGATCTTCAGAAGGTCGAGCAGCATTAGTAGCTGCGGCGGCTTCTTGAATTCCAGGCGCACTGACGCATTGCGGCGCATGCAGAAGCTGATGCCCCACGCCAGGCCAAGGTACATCGAAATGATTGTTGCAATAGCTGCACCGGTTGTGCCCAATGCGGGGATGGGACCCAGTCCGAAGATCAAGATCGGATCAAGCACCATGTTCAGAATAGTCGACGCGGTTGCCAGGACCAATGGCGATACAGAATCGCCGGCTCCCCGGAAGCCCGCGCCGAGGGTGAGAAGTCCGATCATGCCGGCTGAGCCCGCGGCCATTACCGAAACGTAGCCTGTCCCGACCCGCACGACGCCCGGCTCCGCCTGAAGCGCATCAAGTACCCGGTCTGGTTGGATCATTACGATCACCCCAATCACCAGCCCGGCCAATATGCCGCCGACAAGCCCGTCGCGGAATATGACTTCGGCATTCTTCAGGTTCCTGAGACCGTACGACCGTGCAACCATCGACTGCATACCGGCAGCGAACACGCGCGAAAGGGCGAAAACGGCAAACATTAGAATGCCCGTGAGGGTGACCGCTGCAATCGCGTCCTCTCCCAGCTGGGCAACGTAGAACATATCAACCAGGCTGTACGACGATTGGAGAAGCATTGAAATTGTGACGGGCCATGCGAGCCTGAGGATCTTGACGAGGATGCTCTGGCGCCCGTCCAGTATGTCAATTTGAAGCGAGTTCATTGTAGTCTGCTGCGCCCCCGCTGGGGAACTCCTGCATGTTCCGCCATCCTGTGAAAGGGCCGGCTGAGAGTGGAAATGCGCCACACTACCAAGATGCAGCCTTGGTAGAAAGGAGATTCCGGCGAGTCCTGCCCTTGCCAGCATGTTACCACGCGGCTATCATGCACTGATTGGCTCGAGTTTCAGGATTGGTCAATTGGCCAAGATTATCCTTTGACAAACGCAGTGCGAATGTGGAGTATATGGTCTGCGCGCGGGTTGAAACAGGGAGTCGCATGAAGGTATCGGTGGATGAGGAAGCGTGTATCGGTTGTGAGTTGTGTTCCGATAACTGCCCTGAGGTATTCCATATGACGGATGGCAAGGCCCGGCGAGTAGTTGCCGAAATAGCCGAAGCCGTGGTGGACAAGTGCAAGGAATCCGCAGAGAGCTGTCCTGTGGACGCAATCACCGTTGATTCGTAGTTTTTTTTGCAAAGAATGGAGAGTCGATTCGCCGGACGCCTGAACGTCCGGCAGAAAGGGAGGGGTTGGCATGAAGAAGGCTGTAATCGTCATGGTGGCTGTTTGTTTCTGTGTTTGTGCAATGGAAGTCCAAGCCGAACTTTCCACCGCGCTCAATATCGAACCCGTGCGAAGTGCGTCCGGCGACCATCTGTTCGATACCACTAGTTTCCTGAGGCTCGGCAGGGGAGACATGACATGGTCTGGAGCATTGAATCTGACTACTCCTCTGGGGGCAGAGGATAACGCGACAACCATCAATTTCTACGGATCTGTAGGCTATTTTGCCACGGATCAACTCGAGGTCGAAGCCTCTCTCCTCTGGCATTCCGCGGACTCGAGTGGTGCGTCCGACTCGACTACCGGCGCACGTATTGCGCTTGGTGCAAACTGGTACTTCGGCGAGTGGACGGATAACGTATTTCCGTACGTGGGCGCCGGGTTGGCCACAGGATTTGCCGATCTCGACTATGGCACGAGACTGCTGGCAAAGGTCGGGGTTCGGCACTACATGAACCGAAACATGGGCATTCGATACTGGGCGGAACTTGACACCAGCTCAGAAGAGATCGAAGACGGCTTCGGGACGATATCGTTCTACATAGGCATTTTTGCCAATTCGCACTGATGCCATTGAACAAACTTGAGGTAACACTCCACAAAGCTGTTGCTTTTTGCCCAGGTTGGCATAGAGTCTCGTTTCCGTTTCGTCTCATCGATATCATTCTCCGCAGTAACGTACTAACCAAAAGGAGCTGTCCATGGCTAAGGGTCTGAGTAAGAGTAAGATTATCGCCGGAATATCTGAGGAAGCCGAAATAACGAAGAAGCAAGCTGCCTGCGCTCTCGAAGCGCTGGTCAACATGGCCTATAAGGGAGCCAAGGATGGCTTCACGATTCCGGGTCTTGGCAAGCTTGTAAAGGTGAAGCGGAAAGCTCGCATGGGCCGAAATCCGGCGACCGGCGAGACCATCAAGATTCCGGCCAAGACCGTTCTGAAGTTCCGCATTGCGAAAGCGGCGAAGGACGCAGTCTTAGCCTAGGTTCACAAGTATTAGCCGTTATGAGAGCACGATGATGCCGCAGTTCACTGAAGTGGGCTGCGGCATCTTCTCTTTCTGGCGTGGAATGGCGCGTTCCACGGCCATGGAAACCTGCTGACAGCGCTCCGCCGCCGTGCTATGATTTCATCATTAGAACCAGTTGGCAGCAACCCGACGGAATACCCATGAGCGATAGATCCAAGAAGGCTCGAGCCTTGAAAATGAATATCTCCTTCAATGAGCCGCCGCGCAAACTGCCTTGGTCACCCAACCGTCTTCTACAGCGAATACTGCTTGTCGATCATCTTGAACGGTTGTACCAGGAAGTCCAGGACACCGGGGATGGAACAACGATCATGTCGCGCGTGCTTGAGCGGCTGAACGTATCCTACGATGTCTCCGAGAAGGATCTCGCCCGCATCCCGACCGAGGGGACGATTGTCGCCGTATCGAATCACCCCTACGGAGGAATCGAGGCAATAATCATGTGCGCGATTCTTGCGTCCGTCAGATCGGACGTGAAGATGCTGGCCAACTATCTGCTTCGCGCGATACCTGAGGCAAAGGACTATTGCATATTTGTGGATCCGTTCTCCAAGCCGGGCTCCCACAAGTCCAACGTGGGACCGTTGAAGGAGACGGCAAAATGGCTTCGTAATGGACATGTGCTTGGTGTGTTTCCATCAGGAGAAGTATCTCACCTCAGCTTGAAAGGCAGAGGCGTCATTGATCCGCTATGGAACAAGAATATCGGACGGATCATCCGCATGGTCGAAGCGCCGGTTGTCCCGATCTTCATCGCCGGACATAATGGTCCGATGTTCCAGATGGCCGGGCTCATACATCCTCGGCTGAGAACAGCCATGCTGCCACACGAGTTTCTGAATAAGAGAGATCGATGCATCAAGGTTGCCGTAGGCAGCGCGATCCCGTTCGAGAAGCTTGCCGCTTATTCCAGCGCTTCAGACATCATGGATTACCTTCGTTTCCGGACTTACATGCTGGCCAACAGGATCAATATGCAGTCCAAACGTCATGAGCGGCGTGAGGAGAAGCCGCGGCGAAGGGCACGAAGGGAAGAACCGATTGGTCCGCCGTCGGACCCGGAGTTGATGGCTGCGGAGATCAGCCGTCTTCCGCCGGAAAGCTTGATCGTGGAGAATGGTAAACTTCAGGTTCTGCTTGCCCGCGCCCAGCAGATTCGTCATGTGCTGCACGAAATAGGCAGACTTCGGGAACTCGCTTTTCGAGAGGAGCGCGAAGGCACCGGCAAGAGTATAGACTTGGATCGCTTCGATGAGCACTACGAACATCTGTTCCTCTGGAACAACGAGACAAAGGAGATTATCGGCGCCTATCGATGGGCACGGACGGATGTTGTTCTCCGGGAGTTCGGGAAGCGCGGGTTGTATACAAGCACGCTGTTTCGTTACAAGCGGAAGCTTCTCAAGAAGCTTGGGCCCAGCCTTGAACTAGGGCGTTCCTTCGTCAGGCCGGAGTACCAGAAGAACTATTCGTCACTGCTGCTCCTTCTCAAGGGCATCTTCGGATTTGTAGCCAGGAATCCGAAGTATCACAAGCTGTTTGGCCCCGTCAGCATAAGCAGTGAGTACAGATCGGCTTCCAGGTGGCTCCTTGCCGCATTCTTCAAGGTGAATGAGAACGAGAAAGAACTGGCCCACTTGATAAAGGCAAAACGACCCCTGAAATCGAGGCCGGCGAAGGGCTGTGCTCCGAGGATGTTCGAGAATGCGGTCAAAGATGTTGAGACGGTGTCGAACGTGATTTCGGATATCGAAAGCGACCACAAGGGTGTGCCGATTCTTCTGAAGCAATATCTCCGGCTTGGCGGGAAACTCCTCGGTTTCAACGTTGATCCCGAATTCGGAAATGTGCTCGACGGGCTCATTATGGTCGACTTCGTGCAGACGGACAAAAAGCAACTGGTCCGACTGATGGGCAAGGATGCAGTACCCGGGTTCATGGCGTATCATAACCGAACCCCCGAAGGTCTCCCTATCGAGGACGCGTCGGTCGAGACAACTGCGACTGTCCGTAACGAATCCTGAGTCGGACAATGCGTGTATGGTAATCGGACTGGTCAGAGCCAGGACAAGCATACCTTGAGTACGCTCTCTTAGAGACAAGCGTTTCGTGTTGAGCGCCCTGAAGGATGCGCCCCTGACTTTGTGCCGCTGGCCCTGCATAGGGGAGTTTGTGTGATGACCAGGCATACCGGAGTCGAATGGCCTGAGATCGAGAAGCAGATCGATGCTATAGCCTCGAGCATCGCGGCTGATAACCTGGTTGTGCACTGTATTGTTGCGGTTCTTCGGGGCGGCATGGTTCCCGCCCGGTTGCTTGTCGACCGGCTCCCATACCGACCGGACCTGCTTACGGTCGAAATCAAGGCGTATGCCGCTGCCGGAGTTGCCACCGGAGAACCCACGCTGGTGCGGCCGATACGTGAACGACTCGATGGCCGGACGGTCCTGGCCGTCGACGACATAGCCGACTCCGGGAGAACTCTCGATCTGCTTCGCGCCCATCTGGCGTCGTTGGGTGCCTCTCGCATGATCGCCGCCACCCTGTATCGTAAGTCGGGTTCATCTGCCACCCCCGACTACTTTGCGGCCGTGGCTGCCCCAGATGAATGGATCGTGTTTCCATGGGAACGTTGCGAGTTTGAGAAGGACGTCCCCGTCCGGAGTTCGGCAGCGCGGTGAGTCCGCATGGGGCTTAAGTGATCACGCTTTGCGTCGGCATCAGAATGGCCATTGGTTCGCATCGCCTGAGTTTTTGGACAGCCTCGTTGACAGGGCAGAAACACTCCTACATAGTATCGGGGAAGTGAGTTGTCACGAAATGGAGTGTGTGATCTTGAGTGCGCATGAGACAACACCGATCGCGAGCCGTGTGCAGGAGTTTCTGAAGCGCGGCGTCGTGATAAGATGCCCGGGATCAGTCGATATCGATCCTTCCGTTTCATTGGAAGGCATCGCGCCCGGCACGATAATACACGGAGGTTGTCGCATATCGGGCGAGGACACGTCGATCGGTCCGGACTGCACAATCGGCAACGAAAGTCCCGCAACTCTTGTCAACTGCAGGCTGGAATCGAAAGTGACCCTTGGCGGCGGCTACTTTGCTGAATCCGTATTCTTGAGGGGGGCTGGTTCGGGGAGTTGTGCACACGTCAGGCCGGGCTGCCTGCTGGAAGAGGGCGTGCGGCTGGGTCATTCGGTCGGGTTGAAACAGACCATTCTTCTTCCCTTCGTTACACTTGGAAGCATGGTCAACTTCTGCGACATACTGATGGCCGGTGGAACATCGCGCGAGGACCACGGCGAGGTGGGCTCGTCATACGTTCACTTCAACTTCACGCCCCATGGTGATAAGGCAACCCCATCGTTGATTGGAGATATTCCGCGCGGGGTGCTCATCGATCAGCCGTCGATCTTTCTGGGAGGGCAGGGCGGACTCGTGGGTCCGACCCGTATTGAGTACGGTTGCGTGGTGCCGGCGGGTTCAATATGTCGTACCGACATGCTCGAACCCGGTACTCTCACAATACCGGAAGTCCGAGTTTCCAGCCCCGTTCGGCCATACAAGCGTGGTGTTTATCGGGGTATCAATAGAACCGCGGGCAATAACCTGATCTTTATCGGCAACCTATTCGCGCTCGACGCGTGGTATCGCACCGTTCGAAGTGTGACTATGGGTGGGACCTCGTTCGGTGCGGCATGTCTGGCAGGGGCGATGTTGGTTCTGAAGCGGGCCGTGTCTGAGCGCATCGCACAGCTCGAAACACTCTCCGGGAACCTTGAAGACTCCGCAAGCAGGCTTGAGCAGGACGATTCGCTGGAAGCGGCTCGGCAGAGATCGTTCTCGCGGCAATGGGCATCAATTCGCGAACGACTCGAGACCGGGCCGCCCGACGGCCTTGGGTCCGATAAACGAGACGCTTTCATGAGCGTAATGGGCGGCCGGTCTGCCCGATCCGGAGATCATGTCGAAACCGTAAGGGCTGCACCGGATGCGTCGCGCGTGGGCGCTGTTGCCTGGCTTCAATCTGTAGTTGATTGGACACTTGGTCTGTGGCCAGATCAAAACGAGGAGTAAGAATATGGCTCGTCTTTTTGGAACCGACGGGGTCAGGGGTGTTGCCAACGTTCATCCGATGACAGCCGAGATGACGCTGAAGATCGGACGGGCTATTGCCTACGCGTGCAAGCTACGCAAGAAGCAGCGTCACAGGATAATCATCGGTAAAGACACCAGGTTGAGCTGCTACATGTTCGAGAACGCGCTCACCGCCGGAATCTGTTCAATGGGTGTCGACGTGCTTCTGGTGGGCCCCATGCCCACACCGGGCATAGCTTTTATTACACGCAGCATGAGGGCAGATGCAGGGGTGGTCATCTCGGCCTCGCACAACCCATATCAGGACAACGGTATCAAGATCTTCTGTCGCGATGGATTCAAGCTTCCCGATGTCGAAGAGAACGAGATTGAACGCCTTGTTACCTCAGGAGAGATAGACGACATTCGGCCGGCAGCCATGGAAATTGGCAAGGCCAAACGAATAGACGATGCCATGGGCCGCTACATCGTGTTCTGCAAGGATACGTTTCCAGACGAACTGAGCCTGGAGGGAACGAAGATCGTCGTCGATTGCGCGAATGGCGCGACATACAAAGTTGCGCCAATCGTTCTATCCGAGCTTGGCGCCGAAGTAACCGCTCTACACTGTGAGCCAAACGGCACGAACATCAATGAGAATTGCGGCGCCCTCTATACGGATGATCTGTCGGCACGCGTACGGGCCATGAAGGCGGACATCGGACTGGCATTCGACGGGGACGGTGACCGTTTGATTGCCGTGGACGAGAACGGGAAGACAATCACCGGCGACCACGTTCTTGCGATATGCAGCAAGTTCTACAATGAGATGGGCTTCCTGGACAACAACCTTGTTGTCACAACAGTCATGAGCAACTTCGGGCTTGGAGTTGTACTGCGAAAGATGGGGATTGATACGAGCGTTGCCGACGTCGGCGACCGATACGTGCTGGAAATGATGAAGGAAAAGGGAGCCAAGCTGGGGGGAGAAGCCTCGGGCCACGTCATCTTCCTGAACCACCACACGACCGGCGATGGGATTGTCACCGCCCTGCAGCTCCTCGCGGCCATGAAAGCACGAGGTCAGACGTTATCTGAACTGGCAAAGATAATGACGAGTTTGCCGCAGAAGACCTTAAACATTGAAGTTTCAAGCAAACCGCCTCTTGAGGAAATCGCTGGGCTGCAGGTTGCCATTCGCGAGGCCGAAGCGGAGCTTTCCGGCCAGGGCCGACTGCTGGTGCGATATTCCGGCACGCAATCGTTGTGCAGAGTCATGGTTGAAGGACCGAGCCAGTCGGTCATAGACCGAATATGCGCATCGCTTGCTGTAATCGTCTCGGACCAGATAGGATAGGGCATTCAACCTGTTTAATGGGCCGCGTGTTCCATTCTAATAACCTTGATCCAATCATAGCCTTAAGTAGAATGCGAGCGTATGAACGATAATCAGGAAATCAGGAAGGATCCCATCAGGATTTCGCTCGGAGGGAAACGAGCGATGCCGAACAGGAGTCTCGATGATACGGTAGTCGAGCCGGACGAGGCAGTTTCGGCTTCCAGCCCGCCCAAGGCCATCATGTCGATGGAGCAGTTGAGGAGCAACTACGAGACCATCCTCAAAGCGGGCGCAATCTATTACCCGGTTGCCTATAAGTTCCTGAGGGAACTGGGCCGCGGTCGCCAGGGAGTTGTATTCCTCGGGCTGCGCCAGGGCGCTCGAGGCTGCGTAACGGAACATGCCATCAAGGTGTTCGACCCGGCGCTCTATCGCACCCCGGAAGAGTACTGGACGGACATGGGCCGCATCGCTTCCCAGGTTTCCAGGCTACAGGCGATTCAAAGTCCCTACATTGTTTCCAGGCATGCCTATGATGAAACCTATGGAATCGGCTACTCACAGATGGAGGCTATCGACGGTGTCGATCTGCGCAGTTTTCTCAGTACCGAGCACCTCGAACTGGCCAGGAGAAACTGCAGCAGGCAGGAGTGGGAGCGGTTTACCTCAACCATATTCAATTTCGAAGACGACAGGTTCAGGCTCAGGCTGGGTGTGGTGGTATATATACTGAGACGCATCCTCAGGGGGCTCGAACGTTTGCATGACGCAAACTTTCTGCATAGCGACGTCAAGCCCGGCAACGTAATGATCGATCGGCTGGGAAATGTCAGGCTGATCGATTTTGGTCGAGCCGTAATGGCCGGCGAACGCGTGACATTCCTGTTCGGCTCACCCATGTATATGGCGCCGGAGACCCACCGTCGCGAGCCCGGCGGCTACTACTCCGATCTCTATAGCGCCGGCCTCGTCGGCGTGGAAATGTTGAGAGGCGAGCCACTGACTGACGGCAGTGTATCCGACGAAGAGGAGCTGTTGCGAACGAAGATGGATTTGCCGGACAAACTCTTCGAGATCCTGCCACATTCCGTCAGACGCAGGAGGTTCCTCGTAAGGATCTTACGGCGCCTGGTTGAGCCCGATCCGTCCGCCCGTTTCCAGACCGCCAGGGAGGCTGAATCGGGAGATGACGGGCTAGTCGTTGTAGACAAGCAATTTACCAAGGCGGGAATGGATGCCCAGTATGGTCGTGAACTCGGCGACTACCTCTCGAAACTTGTTGATACCCGTACGCAACGCGTCGAGGTCCAGCCGGGAGACGTCGCGAGACAGGGATCTAGTTCTGGCATTATTGTCTGAAAATGGACCGGCGCATGCGCACGGGTGGGGAAATGCGATCGCCTCGTGCCATACCTGTTGACTTCTTAGTGTCGGGATTGATACAATCCTTTTCCACAGTGCAGGTCCCGGATGTCGCCTCCTGATGTGGCCCGGGCCAGCTCAAGCGGGGTGTAATCATGGCAGATCTTGTCCTCAGCTGTACGGAATGCGGCGAAGAAACGATAGTTTCCCAGTACGTTGATCCGGCGTCTGCCATGTGCCGGGTATGTGGCGCTGCGCTCGAGATTCCTGCCGGTTTTGTCGAGACGCCCCGCGCTGCCATGGAAAAACAGAAGAAGAAAAAGAAACGGATCAGTCCTGGATCCCAGACCGACAAGATCTTTCCTGGTGAACGAAGCAATGTCACCGTATTCGAGGCGATGGCGGACCAGCGGGAGCGGCGACTGAAGAGACAGAAGCGGCGGATCATTTGGTCGCCGAATAATGCGACACTGATTGCCATGTTCGTCATAGGCGCTGGCTCACTTGGTCTTCTGCGTTATGGTCCTGTGCTGGGAGAAGCAGACCTGGCAATACTGAAGAAAGCCGGCATCTTTACGGTATTCGTCGTCCACATGACAGTCATTGTCGACGCCTTTCGCGACAACCCGATGCATGGGCTGCTCTGCACGTTCGTGCCATTCTATTCGCTCTACTACGTGTTCTGGATTTGCGATGCCTATCTGCTCCGCGTCCTCGTGGGTGTGCTGGGCGTGCCGTTTGGCGCGGACTTTGTCATGTCCATTGTGAACCAGGTGATGACCATTCTTGGAAACATGCGCGGTTCTACATGGCTTAATGAGGGCTTCTGACGAAGCCCGGTGCGGTATTGCGTGTTTTGTCCGGAGATGCCGTCGACTCCAAGTGGGCCATCTTCAATGGCAGGTGAGTGGCTATTCCTTGTCCGGTTCCGCCAGGAAGATGAAGATCATTTTTCCCAGCTTGCTCGGGAATCCCCCAAATACCAGCGGCTTTCCTTCGCTCAATACCACCGTGGTGCGGAGAAGACGACGTTTTCCCTCCCGGATCAGTATGGTCAGGCTATCCCGGTCGCCCGAGCATGTCACCGAGTAGCCGTCAAGTCGGCTTACGGTGTCCGCGGCCGGTAACGCGACCGAAGTTGAAGCGACGAGGCGGTATTCGTTAGCTGCAAGATTCCGCTTGAGCATCTCCATTATGTCGTCCAGTTCATCAATTCCCCGCGGCTCAGAGTCACTCTTTTCGATCGCTTCAATCAGGCGCATGGTAAGCAGGTTTTCTGCGAAACCCGGCGCTGCCGGCCACAGCATGACCAGCGCGGCAAGAACGAGCGCACCAATAGTCCTCCTCTTTGTCATCTGATCAAGACCTCCATTCTCGAGCTACAACGCGTTATGCCGTATCGACTGAACGCAGCGCCAATTTTCAAGAACTACCATATTCCATCTCGTCGATCCAGAGGATTGTACTTTCCGTCCGTGCATCCTTCATTATGAGAACGGCTCCATAGGATTCTGCAATTTCAAAGGAGATGATTTCGTTGGCCTTCGCGCGACCGCCCACTTGTGGGATAAAGCGGAGCGCGAGAAGGCAGACAAGAATCGCCGCGCAGGCTGCCACCGGCCAGCTCAGGACAAGCAACCGGTAGGGCCCAAGCACCGTCTCATTCCGGGATCGGCCACTCGCGCGAGAGCGGAACTCGGACCAGAAGTCCGTGGCGCTGCGCGCGTTGTCGCGGACATGTTTATTCTTCAGTTGCTGTTCGATTGCCTGCCAATCCGGATTCATGAGATGCGCCCTTTCTTGCCGTGCTCAGCCTCGAACATCTTCTTGAGGTTTCGTCGCGCATTGAACAATCGTGACATGACAGTACCCGTGGAGACCCCGGTGGCGGCAGCGATCTCGGAATAGGAAAGACCGTCCGCATGACGAAGAAGGATGACGGCCCTGTGCTCGGAAGAAAGAACCGATATGGCAGTGTCAAGCCAGCCTGCCAGTTCGGCATTCTCCGCCTGGCGGTCGGGGGCGGGCTGTGCCAGGTCGGGTACGGCCAGTTCGCCCGCCTCGCCCGGCCTCACTGGAAGCGGTTCTTCCTTTCGATGAGTGCGCGCACGGAGCATGTCAAGAGAACAGTTGTGTGCGATGCGGTACAACCATGTCTTGATGGACGAGCGTTTCTCGAACCGGGGAAGCGCCTGCCATGCTTTCAGGTATGTTTCCATAACAACGTCCTCAGCGTCCAATGGCCCAACAAGTCTGCACGCCACAGCAAAAACGGTCGGGCGTAACTCTTCAAACACCGACGCGAAGGCGGAGACATCGCCCTGCATAGCCCTCTCAATCGACGAGTCGGAGTCTCCGCTCATTTTCTTGGACGTCACAAGGCACCCTATTATTCATTAAAGATTCAAGGATAAGTCACAGACGGCCCGCCTGCAACGCTTTCTGGGCCTTCAGGGGCTTGTTAGCAAGCTTGAGGCGGGAAAAAACAAGGAAGACGTGAATAGCAGAGGCGTGTTTGCCGTCAGACTGTGTAGAGGCCATGAAACCATCGTACAAAATGGGGGATCGAGGAATGAAAGCGAAACTGGCTCTGGTATTACTGCTCAGCGGCTTGTCTGCATGTCAGACCGGCCAGGTTGATACAACAGCTGCAAATGAAGACGCCACAGGAACCCAGGAAGAACAGGACGCAAAGATCCTCCGGGACATGGGTCTGCCCCCGTCGGTTATCCTGGACATGGTGCGATCAGAGCTGGCCCGGCGTAGTGAAGTGGTGGAGGAGCAGGAGACCGACGTTGTGGCCGATGTGGGACAGTTGCCGTCAACGGCTCCAGAAGAAACAGCGGTGCAATCGGCTCCGCAAGCTGTCGCGCAGCAGGTCGTGCAGACGGTGCAACAGCCGCCCACTTACGAGCAGCCAGCCAGGGAGGAGGCGCCGGTGGCTCCAACGCTTGTGGTGCAGGCTCAGAGCCAGCCTCTCGTCTTTGTCGCTCCGGGCCCAACAGACGTCCACAACGTGGACGTGTTTTACGAACCATTGTCCTCGTACGGCCGGTGGCTGTACCTCGGGCAGTATGGGAAAGTGTGGCAGCCGATGATAACCGTTACGATGTCGGACTGGCAGCCTTACTGTCACGGGGGACGGTGGGAATGGAGAGACGATCATGGCTGGTCTTGGCATTCAGATTATGCGTGGGGTTGGGCTCCGTTCCATTACGGACGCTGGGTTCTCACGGCTTCACATCGCTGGGTATGGGTGCCGGATACTGAATGGGGGCCGGCATGGGTGCACTGGCGGCGGACCGATACCTACTGCGGGTGGGCCCCATTGCCTCCGGGAACAGGCTACCGAGTTGGCTTTGGCTTCGTCTACAATGGGGACCGGGTAGGGTTGGATGCGCATTTGGGACTCTCCTACACACACTATACGTTCGTAGAACGTTCCAAGTTCCTTTCCCGCGACCTCGCGCCCGTTCGTCTGCCGCAAAGTCGCAACAGGGCAACATACAGCGATAGTGTGACTATCCAGCAGGCATACGGCGACTCGAAGGATGGGCATATAATGAATGTCGGACCTTCCAGGAATGTTACTGTGAACGCAGGCAAACGGACCGACCGCGTTCGCAGTGTCATTCAGCGGCAATCATCTGCCCCGTCAGTGTCCCGTGTTGGTGGAGCAAGTTCGGCGGCCAGCGTTGTGCCGCAGGCGGTTGTTCAGCCTCGCCCGGTTGTAGTTGCTGCTGCGCCGGCCCCGGCACCGCGGGCAGTCGCTCAGAATACCAGGACCACAGCACGGACGCGCGTCAATCTCGTCAGTTCGGGCCGGATCGGTCGAACACTTACCGTTCTTCAGCAGAAGGAACGGACGCCGGTGGTCAGTAAGCCCGCGTCAGTCCGTGCGCAGGCGCTGGAGGCGCCGACTTCTCAAGGGTCGGTTCCCCGCTCCGTCCACAGGGCAACAACTGCCGCACAGGCCGTTTCACAACCTGCGACCCAGGAAGCCAGCAGGACCGATGGTTCGTCGGAGACGAGTGCCGGCACCAGCCGAGCTTCGGGCGGGACGACAACTACGAGTAGCTCGTCGGGCAGCAGCAGGTCGTCGCGAGTAAGACAGGTGCTTCAAAGACAGGGCCGATAGGATTGGCGAAACGAAATACAGCGGAGGGATAAACATGAGCAGGAAATGGACGGCGATACAGGTTGGTACGGTGCTTGCGATGCTGGCGGTTCCACTGTTTGCGCAGGATATGAGGACAGAAATGGCCGTCAAGTTGAACAGCCTGCTGCCATCAGATACGGACAGTTGGGATTCTGCCGCAAACCTGGAGATCCAGACAAGATTCTGGGGCGACAGCCAGTTGGGCGCAGCTGTGAGTATCGGGTTCGGCACGTGGGTGGCCCGCAGCGAGTACGTTGAGGAAGAGGATGAGATCGGCTTCTATTCCTCCGCCATATACGGAAACGTGAGCGAGGTGCCCGTGGGTGTCTCCGCTCTGTTCAGGACCAGGGTCAACCCGACAGTGAGCCTGGTGTTCGAGGCGGGGATCAGGTATGTCTTCATTGACTCAAGCATCACTGTCGAGATTGCGGAAGGTGATGATGCCGGATCGTCGTACAGTCGAGAGAGAATCGACATGGACAATGCTGTGCAGGGCGTTGTGGGACTTGGAATTGAAGGCATGATTGACGAGAGCATCAGGGTCTTTGGCGGGCTGGATTGCCGGTTCGATATTGTCGAATCCCATGAACGTTTCCTTGGCGAGGATCTGGGGCCGACCAGTCTCCGTGCAGTGTCCGCCAATATCGGAGTCGCATGGGCGTTCTGAGGGGGAGGTAGGAACGTATGTGAGTGTGTAGGTGTGTGTGGGGGATGTCTCTCCCACGGAGGCGCAGAGAATGCAGAGAACTGATGGCGTCAGGTGAGTGGACAGAAGCCCTGTGTGGCCGTGCTGAGACAGCCCGGCCCACCTCTTACTGGCGATGGAAGTTGGACATTCAGTCTGGCTGGACATCGAGGACGAGGACCGTTCGCTTCGCTCACTGAGGACGAGCACGATTACGATTCATGCTGAAATCACCATTCCTGAACGCTGAACTGAACACGGGCAGAGGCGACACCGGC
>SPBP01000419.1 GCA_004525935.1 Lentisphaerales bacterium
ACGTAAGAGGCAAAGTCGCTTCCCGCGTACTGGTCCCAATGCAGGAACATGCTGCGATTCAGAACAAACCGTGGTGGATTGAGATTGGCCTGAGCCTGAACGTTCGGAGCGAACAGTGCTGCAAACAACACCGCCACTCCAACAACCAGACCCGCTGTATGCCCTTTACGTATCACGGCTGTTCGACCCTCCCGGACATTCTGACGGACCCGCCCACGGCCCCTTATCCCCTGCCCGGCGCCGTCAGGTCAGAAAACAGCGCTTTATACATGCCAGCAACTGCTTCCCAATCAAATCTGGCTGCCTGCTGGCGAGGAGATTCCCCCCAGTCTGTCTCGTAGGCAGAAGCCAAGTTTCTAGCATAGGTCGGAGTGTCGACACAATCACAAATAACGCCGCCACGTCCCACAACTTCTCTTCTTACGCCGTCATCCTGAACAACTACCGGCTTATTGCAGGCCATTGCCTCGAGACACGCTAACGGGAATGCCTCACTGCTGGACGGTAAAGTTACAACATCGGAGGCCCGGTACAACGGGGGCATTTCGGTAAATGGAAGCGCTAGCCGGCAGTACCTATTTCCTCCCAGCAGGCTGTTGCCCAGCTCGTCGATCATGCCGGTGAGCGGGCCATCCCCGGCTACGACAAGACTGCCCTTCGACAGGCTGGCAACAGCTTTGACCGCAAGATGGATCCGCTTCATGCTCTCAACTGCAGATACGCAGAGAAACACCGGCCGCTCGACATGCAGCGGATAAACTTCGCCTGCCGGGGAAAATACGGAAGTGTCCACGCCCATCGGGATTACGCTCGCCCGGATTCCGGGAACTGCCGCCACGATCTTCCCATGGGATTCCCGGGTGATCGCCACATAGACGTCGGGCATGCAGCGACCGGCAGCAATTTCCCATCGGCCAACCGCACCATGCCCGACATCAACAAATGGGACCTTCTTCTTCCGCCTGATGTATCGACCAAGCTTCGCGCCCCAGACCCCCGCCTCAGGTACAAAGAGGTCGAATTCGTTCATCATGAGCCATTTCATGCTGCTGATGCTGCCAGTCAACCATTCGATACAGAGCGGCGAGAGACCCACGGCCCGCATCGCGTGCCCGACCAGCGGAAGCCGGTTCAGGAACCGGACCAGGGGATTGTCCCGCGAAACGGCCCGGATTCGGACAACCCCGGGTATCGATCGGGACGCCGCAGACAACACAACCATGTCGAAACTGCTGCTCAGCCGCGTGAGGAGTTCATGAACAAAACGTTCCGCACCCCTGTTCACAACGCCGTATCCCGACAGGAAGAAGACTACTCTGGGTCGTTGTTTGTCCATAAAGTCTTTACAATTATACAGCCTTGTGGCGATTATTGACCGCTTCCCGACCACGTCAGGAATCGAGTTCGTGATGCCTCACAAGACTTCAGAATCATATCGAAACGGAAAAGCCCCGCTCAAGCCGCTTTTCCTGTTTGCTTCCCTCGCCACGGCCGGCGCTGCAGCTGCTGCGTTTGTCAGATTCTTCATGGTACCATACCTTGCGGCGCATGCGCCTACAAGCAAGCTTACCCCCTTCTTCTGGCATACGGTCCGGATGGGCTATTACTGCTCCGTGTTCTTTGCTGCGCTCTGTGTTGCTGCGGCGATGCTCTCCTTGATCCTGCCTCCCCGGAAGTGGAACCTCAAGTTTATTGTCGTTACCACACTGATAGTCGGAACCATTGCCCGCTTTTCAACACCTGATATGGCACTGGACACAATCCCCAGACCGGACGGGGTTCATTATGCAGCCATTTCCGCAAACCTTCTTACGCGCGGCTCGTTCATGATCCCGACGGGGCCGCACCTTCTGCCGCCCCGCTACATGCCGGGGGTGTCTTTCGTAATGTGCCTGACACAATTCCTCAACCCGGGCAACCTGGGGCTCGGGGTCATCGCCGTCTTCTTGTGTTCCTGCGCCGCCGTGATTCTGATCTTCAGGCTTACCGAAAGACTCTTCTCCAGGGCCGTTGCCGTGGTCGCAGCCCTGCTCCTCTCCCTGTCTCCCTCTTATGGATACTACTCAGGCCAACTTGTCAGCGAAATACCATGGGGGCTCAGCATCCTCTTCTGCGTTTCGCTTCTTGTGCTGTATCCCCGAAGCACGCTCTGTTATGCCTCCGCAGGATTGATTGCAGGGCTCGGAATGCTTTTCAAAGCGCCCCATGCCGGTGTTGTAACCGCAGCAACTCTGTTTGTGTTCGGAATTGCACTTCTTCAACGGGACCGGTTCTGTAAGACCACGCTGAGCTTCGGATTCGGCACAGCAATCGGACTGGCAGCATGGCTTGTCTATAACCGCCTCGTGCTCCAGGCGTGGTTCGCAACACCCTATCCAATCTACTGGCCTGAATACGCATCGGGAAAGGTCTTCCACCACGGGTATCTGCTCGGCAGCACCATCGACAACTATCGTTTTGGCACAACCGTGCTCGGCAATCTGCCTTACTACACACTGACAT
>SPBP01000496.1 GCA_004525935.1 Lentisphaerales bacterium
AAGGGCCTTACCAGACGTTCACCGGCGATTACTCAGATCCGATCGTCTGCCTTGCGCGCAACTATGAATGTATCTTTGCCGGAACATACTCAACCTACTACTGGCAATGTGCTGCGTGGGATATTGTTATTCACAATATTGTCTCACTCCCCCCCGGACAACGGCCTCACCTCGAATTCTTTCGTTACATGCAGGCCTTCTTTTCCGAAGTCGACTATCCTTCACTACAGCCCACGCAGGACTACGCCACCAGTGGCTTCTGTCTATTCCGTGAGAACCAGCTCTACCTGTTCTATAAGCCTGAGGGCACACGGTGCATTCATCTCTGTCTTCCCGGCCAGATCACGCGTTGCCAGACAAGCTGGTTCAGTCCGGTCACCGGCGAAAGAACGGACGTCGAGCCCCATGAATGCCATGCATTTTCCTCATGTCATGGGCCGTGGGACGATGGCGCCGCAGTATTGAAGGTTGAAGTGCTCGCAATCAAGAGATGAAGAGGCCGGAGCGTGTCGGCATATATAGTGCCATATATCAGATTGCTCGGATTGACGATTGTCCCCGTCATGGTCGGGGTGATACTCAGGCGGCGCGGGGTATCTAAGAAGACTGCGACCCGCATATTTCTGGCCGTCCTGTTCGGCTTTCAACTGCCCATAGTATTTCTTTCCATCTGGACCGCACGGATTACCGCTGCGGCCCGATACCTGCCATTGCTGACACTTGCCGCCTGGTTCATCACCATGGGCATTGCGCGTGGTGTCAGTGGCCTTCTGAAACATGAGCCACGCCAGCGCGGCTCATTCATCATGTCAATGTGCCTCAGCAACCACGGATATACGCTACTTGGCCTGATCGTTTTTGTCCTTTTCGGACATGAAGGTTTGTCACAGGCAAGCTACGCGCAGATGGGTATTGTGCCTTTTCTGTTTCTCGTATGCTTCCCGGCCGCCCGCTATTACGGAAGTGGTGGGGCAGACATATCAACAGGCCGACTCATCAAAGACAGTCTCACGGACCCCAGGATCCTGCCACTTGCCGCAATGCTTATCGGGCTTATGCTGAACATTTCGGGAATAGCCCGACCCAGCCCATGCGCCAAGCTTTTGCCTTACCTTGTTTATGTGGGCACTATACTGTCTGGTCTTGCCGTAGGTATTCTTTTTGGCGGCTTCAAGCTGGGCAAATATGCCAGGGAAAACGTTTTCAGCTTCGTTTACAGGCTGACCATATACCCTGCCATATTTGCCGGGCTCGCCTGCATCTGCGGGCTTGGCGTATTCGATACCAGGATCCTGATCCTGTTCGGGCTTGTGCCAAGTGCATTATTTTCCAACATGGTTTCGGACTTCTTTGATCTTGATACTGACATGACCGCGTCCATCTTTGCCGTTGGCGGCCTGTTGTTCATGTTCCTGGTTCTACCCATCTACGCCTTTATTGTCCTGAGCCTCAACTGAGCTGCGGTCAACGCCCAGTCGACGAATCAAACCCTAAACGCTTATGTCAATGGCTGGACCGTCACTGAAAGTCCAGAATGCTGTGATTTTCAGCACGGCACTTGACATGCATGGGCACCCATGGTCTGATAGTCACAATTGTTTCCGTGGTGCGTATGTAGTACAACACACAACTATATCAGAGCCTGTTGCAGAAGCGTTACCGGCATTGGAGATTGCCTGACGTATCTGTAGAATCGGCGGTGTCCGATTTGGCTATTGAAGTGCAGACAAACAACACCAGGAGAAGAACCATGTCACGGAATCTGATCAACACACTGAAACAGAAAGCGTATCTTATGAAGACACCAGGTCGTTTCCTCAGCAGTATTGCTGGCGCTTTGCTGGCAACGATGGCGCTTTGCACTACTGTCGGAGCTACCGAATCCGAGAACCTCAACATGCAGGTCCTGCCCGCGCCGGGCAAGGTGGTCATCGACGGCAAGTTCGATGACTGGGATCTGACGGGCGGGATTCTCGCCTGCAGCGACATGGAGAACCTGCGCGATCAGTACAGCCAG
>SPBP01000265.1 GCA_004525935.1 Lentisphaerales bacterium
CCCCGAAACTCGACCATCATTCCTGTTGGTTCGAATTCGAACGTCGGGAAGTCTGTGCCGTTCTCTTTGCAGGCATCGCGGATCTTTTGGATCCCGCGGCCCCACGCTTCGATGTCGCCCGTACGGAAGAACGCGTTGGCGATCAATGGATTGTAGGGTTGGGATTTGTGCTTCTTGAGTAACTGCTTGACGGTCCAGCCGTCCGGCAGATGTCCATCATTATAGAATCGGATGTGGTCTTCATAAACCCGGATCTGTATCGGGTTGCCCGTGCTGTAGTCCCGGTGGACAAGTGCGTTCAAGAGAACTTCGCGCAACGCATCAGGGGGGAAGAGCAAACGTTCGACCCGATGAATGCCTTCGTAGCTGATGTAGGCCTTCATGTATTTGGTCAGCAGCAGGTCGAGCGTCTTTCCCGCCTGAACGAACAGATTTCCGTGGACCTCGTCCTGGTAGGCAAGGTCCGATTCCGTGCGGAAGAAGCCAATCTTCACATAGGCGCCGGGTACGAACTGCTCCGGTTTCTCATGGAAGAGCAGAACGGCAGTGTTCCTCAGGTACTTGCCTTCTCGCAACTGAAGGTTGTCGATAATGGCCCTGTTCGTGTCCTTCAATACGGAGGCATCAACGCGGCGACTCTTCGCTGCGGCGATCCTGAAATACTTGAACGCCGCACTGTCCAGATCCCGGAGGGACACTCGCGGCACAGGGATGTCATCCCAATGCCGTCCCAGCTTCCCAAGAAGGAACCGGTCCAATGCAGGACCTTTGAGTTCCTGCGTGGTGCTGCCGCTGCGGAAATAGTAGCGCCCCCTGTAACTGATGGGAGAAGGATAGGGTTCGACCACGATTTCGATGAATTCCTTGCCACGGGCCGATTTCAGATTCACATCCACGACAAGCCCGAGCAGGTCGCGAATCTTGTTGGGCAAGTCCTCCATCAACTCATACGCATTGCTGAGCCCAACAATCTTGCCATGATCGTCCTTGCCGATCACGAGGCGACCACCCTGCGCGTTCGCAAACGCGCAAAGCCACTTCATGTACTCGTCCCGCCAAGACACCTTCCACTCGATTTGTTGGTTCTCTTTCATCATGCGGATATCATAGCCAAGGGAGTTCTGTTCCCCATTCTGCATTCATCATTCTGCATTCCACATTGTTCCCAAATCTTCCGGCGCATACACCATAAAGCCCTTCAACTTCTGAAAGGCCCCGTCTGCGCTGACAATGGAATCGCAACTCAGACGGCGAGCGACAGCGACAAGAAGTGAGTCGTTTGTCAAGAGGCCAAACTCCCGCTGGATGCTGAGTGCTTCGATGAGGTCGACGGTGACCACGCTCTCAAGGCGAAGTCCGATGCCGAGGAACTGGCGCATTTGCTTTTCGTAATTGGTCAACCGTTGGATGAGTTCCGGTTTCTCTGACAGCACGCGTGCCGGATTTGGGCGGTTTATCCAGCCATTCTCTCTCGCTTCAATTAACATGAGCGTGTGCATGAGTTCTGCCACCATAGGCATTGGCACAATGGCTTTGACCTCACCACGCGCGCAACGATTCAGAAGCTGAACGCATTCCTTGGATTTCTGCTGGTTGGCATAGACAAGGATGTTCGCGTCTATTACCACCAGGTCGCCGCTATTGATCTGACCAAGGTTCATATCGCTAACACATCCTCTTCCAGGAGTTCGTTGATCTCGCCCAAATCGAGACGGCTTCGATGCGAGCAGAACAACCGACACGAACGCTCCGCGTCTGCACGCGGCCCTTCGCCGTGCAGGAACACCACCAGTGCTTCCTGAAATAGCTCAGACAGTGCGCGGTGTTCGTGAGCGGCACGGGCCTTTGCTTCTCCGAGGATATCTTCCTCAAGGACTGTTCCAATTTTCTTCTTCATGGATTCACTTCCTTTCCAGTACGATCCAGGGCACGACCATTTCCATTAGAGATAATCCTCCATGCCTGTACACAAGATTGGCGGATGGGCCACGAGGCCGGTTCTTGAGGCGGCCACGGACCATGGCCAATCTCTCATCCGGGAAAATCTGCAAGTCTGGGTTGCCTTCATGGCTGGGCATCGCCTCATGTTCCGTGAACCTCTTGTTCCGGTCTTGATCCAGAACTGTGCAGGCATCACTCGGGCGCGTGGATTCGAAGCCTGCACCAAAGAATATGTATCCGTGATCACTGGTGACAACGATCCGACGGCCGCGCGGCACCTGCATAACAGTGTTCTTCCATGCTGCGTCATATAGGGCCTGCATATCCGAGAAGTGCCTGGCAAAACGGGCATCGCTATTCTTATACGTGACATCTGGAAATGCGGACCAGAACAGGAAGGAACTACCGTTTTCGGCTGTGATGCTCTGCGAAGCAATAGCGTCGGGAAAGTAAAACGCCTTGATCCCTCGTTCCTTTAGTTCCGTTCTCGGGGGAAGCTGCTTGGGGGCCACACGTTTCCCTATGATACGTTGCTCCACGAAATCAACGGTTTCGCTGGGCAGTGCGCCATAGGTTACCCCATTTTCGACGACATCGAACCCAGACTCCCGAGCTTTCTGCCGGAAGAGCGGAGCTTCCCTGATGGATGCGCCGTCGAAAACCACAACCGAAGTTCCATCGACCAAGGTCTCCGTTAACGATTTCACGGCCTTTGCGGCCGTGGCGAGTTCGTCATACACCCGACCGGCAGCGGAGGCGAGGAGCTCCTCGACACTGTGAACATGTTTCTCTCCCTGTGAGAGATACTCCTCGGGAGACAGGGCCGAAAACCTTTCGTCGGACCACACTTCGGATGTCAACCAGTTGACGAGCCACGGCAGCCGCGCTCCCGGCTCGATCAGCCTGCGCATGATTTCAGGGGACAACACACTCACACTGCTTCCTCCTGTGGCAGGACGGCCTTGATCTCTGCTTTGTAGTCGCCTTCCGGGAATGAAGGCAGGCTCTCGACAATCTGCTCGACCTCGGCTTTGGAAAAAGACCCACTCTTGCTCACCGTCAGGTCGGTCGTGATGTCACCCAATCCGGACAAAGACCCGCGAATGCCCGAAGGGAGTGAACCGAGATCAGAGTTCTTCTTCTCGTAGTATATCCGAAACACCAGTTCTCGGATCTCTGCGTCTTCGTACTCCGCGAGCCGCACAGCAACCTGTTGCCGCAGTTCACCAACTCCCCGCGCGAAAGATGTCTCGATGTAGACGGGTTCCGAGGCCGTCTCGTCTATTTCCTGCTGTTCACCGTCTCCGGCCTCACCTGTTGTTCCGCCGCCTTCCGTCAGTGGAGTGTCAGCGGGCGGTGTGTTCCCCGTGAAGTCAAGGCCCGGGGAAAGCTGAGGGTCCTCAAACGGTTCCTCAATGACCGCGTCTGCCAGTTCCGCCTCCGATAGTTGGGGCTTCCGGCCGCAGGCGCTGTCTCTTTCATGTCGCAGCCCGAGGGTCTTCTCCTTGCAGAGATTGACCAGCGCCTCGCGCACAACCGGATCGAAGATAACGATTGGGTATCCCAACGTCTCCTTGTACGTCTGCTCCACCTGCCGCACACGGTTGCCTTGGTAATCCCCTAGATGGTCGCGCAGGTGTTCCTCCAGGAGCTGCACGGGAAAGAACTGATCTCGAATCTTCTTCCTCACATCCTGCATGCTGTACACGTTCCCGAGTGGCTCTACTTCGACGACATCCTCACTGGGTTTCTCGCCGTACTGCTGAAATGCCACGAAGGACAATCCTGCGTTCTTGAATGCTCGCAGAATGTAATCTTTGTCATCCTTGCCAATCTTTTCAAATTGACGTTTGCGGTCGGCAGTGGAAGCCGTTGTCTGGAGGTCGGTAGCCGCGATGTAGCGCTGTGCCCATTTAACGATGTCCTGGTTCTCCAGTGCATTGAAGTCCTTTGCACGCGGCTCAAGCAGTACGACTAGGTTTCTGTTTGGAATCCCGAAGTACAGATCGTGTCGTTCTTCGGGGGACAATTGCCGAGGCGCAAGAACGAAACGCGGACGTTTGCTGTCCCTAGTCCGAAGCTCTGCCTTGGCCTGCTCTGCCTCCCGAAACACGACGGCCTCCCGATCTCCGAACAGCTCCCCGGTCCA
>SPBP01000341.1 GCA_004525935.1 Lentisphaerales bacterium
CTATTATGGATAGGGCGATGCTGACCTTCCCGCGGCTGAGTTGATCGAACAGGTCGGGCAGATCCAGCACGATGGTCGCCGCCTTGTCGGAAACATCGGAGCTTTGCACGTGTGCCGGAGGGATGAGGGCGAGAAGGTCCGGAAGCGGATACGCGAACGAAGTGTCCCCCGAGGACATAGGAGGGGCCACGGGTTCGGAAATGGGTTGAGCAACGCTTTCAGTAACAGGCTCAGTAACGGGATCGGGTTCTGGTGCGCGGTCTGCTTCCGTCGCCTGTTCCGGGGCAACAAGCTCCGGAGCCTGAGGGATCGCGGTCACTTTATCCTGTTGATTAACTCCAGCATCTTCCTGGTCCTCAAGAGTCACCGCTTCGGCGGTTTGCGCTGTGGCGGGCTCCTCGCTCTCGATTTCTTCCTCTTCGTCTTCAAGAGTTATAGCTTCGCGTGCTTCGGCGACGGACAGTTCTTCTCTTCCGAATGCTTCAAATGGGTCGTCGAGTCCATCGATGATATACTTCTCTGAGCGAGGCGGCATGTGCTTTGCGAACGCGTCGGTTGAGATGGCGCGGACGACGAGTGGCAGGTTGAGCTGGACCTCGGTACTGTCGTTAAAGATAGCGTCATAGAGAAGGCTTGCCGGTACGAAATATGCCAGCTTGGACAAAGGCATGGTAACCTTTCCCCTTGCCAGTTGATCAAAGAGATCTTGAAGTGAGATAACAACGGCTTGCCCGGCGACGACGTCCTCGTTGCTGTCTATTATGTAGTGGCGGGGGAGCAACTCGATGACCTTGGCCAGCGGATATTCGAATGCATTGTCGTCAGGAGCTGGTGTTGTGTCCCCAAGCTCAGACAGCGCCTTGCTTATGGCCTCGAAGGAGGATAGTAGATCTTCATCACTGTCGTCGTGAGACTCCTGGTCGGATGGAGGGTTAAGGGAGCCGGTGTTTTTAAAATCGTCGGGCATTGCAGCAACCTCCAACCCGCCTGCGCGACTCATGTGAGCATGCAGCGACGCGGGCTACTATCTTGACTATAGAATAGTTTGCAAAAAAACATCAATCAGTCTAGGTTATTCTGCTGTAACTGGAGCAGGCTTTCGTGAACGTTGCCGGTACGGGGTTGGAAATATGCCATTTGTCAATCTGGCAAAACGAGAAATCAGCTTCAAGATTGTCTACTACGGGCCTCCGCTTTGCGGCAAGACGACAAACATTGAGTTCCTTCATACGGCAATACCCACCGAGATGAAGGGCGACATGACGATGCTTGCCACATTGCAGGATCGGACCCTTTATTTCGACTTCCTGCCTCTTAAATCTGACGCGATAAAGGGATATACGAGTCGGTTCCAGCTTTATACGGTGCCTGGCCAGGCGATCTACAACCAGACCAGGCGACTGGTTCTTACGGGGGTGGACGGGATAGTCTTCGTCGCCGATTCTCAATGGGAGGAAATGGAGCAGAACGCCCTGAGTTTCCAGAACCTTAAAGAGAACCTTGAGACCTATAAAAGAACTCTTTATGAGATTCCGTATCTCCTTCAGTTCAACAAGCGCGATCTGCCGAACGTTGCGCCAACCGACTATATGGATTTCATGCTCAACCAGGAAAAGGAAAGAGTTCAATACGTCGAGAGCATTGCCACGGAGGGTGTAGGAGTGTTCAGGACTCTGAATACGATATGCAAGATGGCAATGGCGCAGTTTGCAAAAGACAACAAGATGAAGACTGCTCAGGAGAGCAAACAGTAGCCAATGTGAGGATGGAGACTGCAGATGACCGCAAGCGCCTTGAGTGAACAGCAGGGAGATGCCATCAGGAAGGTTCTCGTCGTGCTGGCGCGGGAATGCGAGGCAAGAGCCATCGCGATCTGCGACATTGGTGGGAACACGATTGCGCAGCACTCTGAATCGGATGATCTTCCGATCGAGACCGCGTCTGCACTCGCTTCTGGTGCTTTCGCCGCCACGCGCGAGCTTGCGGACACTATTGGCGAACCGGGCTTTAGATCCATATGTCACCGGGGGCAGAACAGTGGCATTCTCATTCGGGCCCTGGGGTCGGACTTTCTTATCATGGTAATCCTCGGTAAGACTTCGATAGAGGGCCTTGTTAGGCTGCATGTGAAGAAGACCGCCAGGCAACTTGAGTCGATTCTGGCCGAGACAGTGGGGCAGACGGCACAGGAGGCGGGGGCTGGGAAGTTCGAGATTGAGGAAAAGCCGGGATCCGAGGTCGTTGAAGCCTGAGCCGAAACGGCCTGATTCATCCTGCTGCGTCTGATTACCCCGGATACGAGGTGCTGCAATGTCTATCAGGGCTGGTGCCAGCGTTCGTGACATAACTCCAGAGGGGCAGGTTCGACTTGCCCGCCGTACTGGTCCCGGCCGTCTGTCTACCGGGATACTGGATCCGCTCCTTGTGTCGGCGATTCATCTGCGCGGCGGGGCGGGCGGGGTGATGATCCTGTCATTGGATCTTCTATGTCTCAGTCCATCCGTGATTCGCAGGATTCGCAAGCGGATCGTAGAGACAACGGGAACCCACGCTCATAATATCATGATCGGAACGACGCAGAATCATTCCGGACCTGTCGTGGGTTTTGATCCGTACGTCTCCGGTGATCCGCAGAATATCAAGCAGCACGATGCCTACATTGAGAATATCGTGAACCAGGCTGTGCAAGCCGCATCCGAGGCGGCTGTCGCCTCGGTACCTGCAGAGGTTGCGGTTGTCAGCTTGGCGGAGCCTCATACCGGAGCGATGCTGGTCAAGAATGGGCGTAACAACCGGATAATGGCTGCTATAGTTTTGTGCGGAGAGGTGCCGGATTGCCTGGGTGCGGACAATTCCTCGCTTTCTTCGGATTTCGTGCACTCTGTTCGAGAAAGGCTTGCGGCCCGCTTCGGACATTCGCCTGTCACAGCCTTGTTTGTTGGTCCGTCGGGTCGGGTCCAGGTGGCAGGGAAGACGAGGATGGCAAAGGAGGTCGGGGAGGGGTTGGCAGATCAAGTGCTCGCGGAGGTGAAGAAACTCTCGAGCAGTGATTTGCTTTCGAACCTTTCTTTCGAGGGCAGGCTTGCCGAAGTTCCTGACATATTGCGGTGCCACCTGCCGAGCAAGTTTGACGTCGCAATGGAGTTGAACGAGGCTATAGAAGCGTGGTCAAAAGTTGAGAAAGAGGGTGGCAGTGTGGAGGAG
>SPBP01000315.1 GCA_004525935.1 Lentisphaerales bacterium
GAGGATCTACGTATGCTGCAAAGGATGCCAGTCAAGTGTTGCCCGTGACTTTGACGGCGCGGCCAGGAAGGTAGAGTCAAGCGGTGAGACCGTCGCGACATTAGGCAAGTAGACCGAACTCGCGAAACATATTGCCCTAGCAGCTTGTCGGACTTCGTCCTCCAAGCTTCTAGATAGAGTTTTGTAAGTGTTCGCAGGAGTGAGTGTTGAGGAAGAACTGCACCAGAGGTCAACGGCAGGTCATGGACATATGTGTGTAAACGGAGCGTTATTGGTCGATTCTGCAAGATCTTATTCTGCAAACACTTACAAAACTCAGGAGGAGTCTGGAGGACTTTCGCATGGCGAAAGTCCTCCATATTCCTAGCTATGGCTGTAGAGTAGGTATAATAACAAACATATACATTGGAGGCTGACCATATGATTACGAAGCAAATTACAGATCTATTGAACCAGCAGGTCAATGCTGAACTCTATTCGGCATACCTCTATCTATCGATGTCTTCTTATGCCTCATCAGCAGGTCTGAAAGGCACCGCAAACTGGTTCTTCGTTCAATCGCAGGAGGAGATGACGCATGCATGGCGTATCTATAACTATGTAACGAGCCGGAGCCAGCATGTGATACTGGAATCAATTGACGGTCCACCGGTAGCATTTGAATCGCCAACAGCTCTGTTTGAAGGGGCGCTCGAGCACGAGCGCAAAGTTACGGCTATGATCAACAATCTGTCAAACGAGGCGGTTACGGCGAAAGATCACGCAACCCAGGTGTTTCTGCAGTGGTTCGTCACGGAGCAGATAGAGGAAGAGGAGAACGTTTCCGATGTGCTTGCAAAGATGAAACTGTGCGGAGAAGGCAGCGGTGGCCTCCTGCTTATAGACAATGAGCTTGCAACACGCGTGTTTGTGCCGCCCCCGGACTTGACCGGAGTGTAGCCCGGATAAGATCAATGAACAGGTTACGAGCAGAGACGACGTTGACAGGACTGCCCGTCAGCAAAGGCATAGCCTTAGCCAGGGTGTGCCTCTTCAACGAGACACGTCACAGCAATCTGCCCATCTACAAGGTCGATGGCGAGGGTGTCCAGAAAGAGATGGCCAGGTTCGAACGAGCGGTCAGTGTTACGGGAGAGCGCCTCGAAGGGATCAGGGAGGATGTCGCCATCAGGGTCGGCAAGGCAGAGGCCGAGATATTCTTTGCCCAGAAGACTATTCTGGAAGACGAATCAGTCAATGCACGGGTGAAGGAGCTGATAACTGAAAGAAAGATCAACGCAGAAACCGCGGTAACAGCTGCCCTCGACGGTTTCGAGGCGCGTATTCTTGAGCTCGACAACGAGTATATCAAGGAGCGGGCCACAGATTTCGGCGAAGTCAAACGTCGACTCCTGGATGTCCTCTCGAATATGAATCCGGGGCTGCAGTGCAGCGATCAGGCCCATTGCCAGAAAGGACGGGATCGCATAATCGTAGCACAGGAGCTAACCCCGACGCTCACGGTCGACCTCGACACAGCGCACACAATTGGATTCGTCACCGAGCGCGGTGGCGCAAATTCACATGCAGCCATTCTTGCCAGAGCCCTTGGTATCCCTGCGATAAGCAATCTTACGGACATTCACAGCGTACTGTCCTGCGGGACGGAACTTCTTCTCGACGGATACTCGGGAGAGGTCGTCGTGATGCCTTCGGACGAGACCGTGGCTCGGGTCCGAGCCGCACATCCTCAAGAACTTCGTGCTCCCAACCCGGTGGATCCCGTTTCCGGATTCCGGGTCCTTGCCAATGTGAACGGAGTTGCCGATGCCACGCTCGCAGTCGATTTGCTGGCGGAAGGAATTGGATTATACCGCACCGAATTCGAACTCATCAATGCCGGTCGCATGCTTGACGAAGACGAGCAATACGAGCGATATGCCGCGGTACTCAAGGTCATGAAGGACAAACCCGTGGTCTTCAGACTATTTGACATCGGTGGCGACAAGCCGGCCCCCTTCTTGCAGATGCCCCGAGAGGATAATCCATACCTCGGATGGCGCGGCGCTCGCTTCCTCCTGGCACGCGAAGACCTCCTCGCCATGCAAGCTCGGGCCCTGGCTCGCGCGGCGCAGCATGGACCCGTCAGCGTGCTATACCCCATGATAGTTGACCTTGAGCAGTTTCGGCGGCTTCGTTCAGTATTCGAGAAGGCAACTGGCCATCTGCCGCAGTCAAACATCCGTCATGGTGTTATGTTCGAGGTCCCATCCGCATGCCTCGATGCGGACGCATTGCTGGCCGAGGCCGATTTTGGCAGCATCGGGACGAACGACCTCATCCAGTATCTCTTTGCGGTCGACCGCAATAACGAGCTTGTGGCATATGACTACGATCCCGGTCGCGCGGTGCTCTGGACGCTGATAGCCCAGGTTGCAAGAGCTGCGGCGAACCACGGAAAGGAGATGTCTGTTTGTGGTGAGATAGCCGCCGAACCTGCCTACATCTCGCGTCTTCTCGGTGCAGGAATCAGGACTGTCAGCGTAAGCCCGCGTCTCATTCCTTGCGCGAGAGTTGCGGCAGCAGCACACTTGGAGCATGATAAAAGATCTTCCTGACGGGACCTGCAATCGAGTTTCACCAGTTACACTAGAAACGAAGGAGGTATTAAGAGGGACATAGAAGGAAGCAAAACGGAACGAAATCTACTCGGCGCTTTTGCCGGTGAGTCCCAGGCCCGAAATAGATATACTTACTTTGCCGGCGCGGCACGGAAAGAGGGATTCATCCAGATAGGCGACATTTTCGAAGAAACAGCCAATCAGGAGAAGGAGCATGCCAAACGTTTCTTCAAATTCCTCAAAGGCGGCGATGTCGAAATAACGGCTTCGTTCCCGGCCGGCATCATAGGCCCTACTATTGACAACCTGAAGGCTGCTGCGGGCGGCGAACACCATGAGTGGAGTGCCCTTTATCCTTCCTTCGCAAAGACCGCGCGAGAAGAAGGCTTCGAGGAAGTTGCGACCGTTTTGGAAGCAGTGTCTGTGGCCGAGAAACAGCACGAGAAACGATACAATGATCTCGCTGCGAACATCGAAGCCAAGAGAGTCTTTCGCAGAGAAAAGACCGTAGTGTGGCGCTGCCGCAACTGTGGCTACCTTCACGAAGGCACTGAAGCACCTGAAGTCTGTGTAGCATGTGCGCATCCCAAAGCTCATTTCGAATTGCTCGGCGAAAACTGGTAACCGCGCTGCTCAGAACAAGACAATACTCGAAAGGGAGATCATGATGACGAAGAAACTGCAGGTGTACAAATGTATGGTCTGTGGCAATATGGTCGAAATGATTCATGAAGGTGCCGGGCAACTGGTCTGCTGCGATCAGCCAATGGCCCTTATGACTGAGAACACGACTGATGCCGCAAA
>SPBP01000461.1 GCA_004525935.1 Lentisphaerales bacterium
ATATGTACCGTAATCATATCGCCGGCCACCGCGCAGCCGCCCGTATCGCCGGTCCACGTGTCGAACTCGTAGAACTGGTCGGCGTAGGCCGTAACGGGTACGTTCGAGCCGATGGCGAACCAGTCGCTGACAACGTCCACGATTCCGCTGCCCTGGGTGGATAATTCCAGCCAGTAATTGCCGGGCGAATCGAGCACGTCGAAGAAAATGCTGTCACCCGCATGTGACGAACCGTCATCAGCCGTCAATGCCATGTTCGTTGCGGCGCCAAGCACCGTAACGGCGCCGGTCCAGATACCGTCCACGAAATTGCCGCTGGTAACCGGGGTAATGGAAATCGGCTGGGTACCGGCCGCGAATGTGAGTAGGCGGAGATTGAGCAGGTTCGCTCCCTGTTTGGGCGGCGGGCTCGTGCCGGTCCAGTTGATCGGGTTCCCGAAAGAGCTGCGCGCACGGTAGTAGATCGAACGGTTCTGGGCCGTTGTCGATGCTTCGCACATGCCGTTGCCGGACCACGCGCTGCGATGTCTGTCATAAAGGAAATCGATCATTATGTTGTCGGTGCCGTTGTATGCGAATGGAGTTGTGAAAATGAATTTGTACCAGCCTGTTGAGCCGACGCTCTCGTTGGCCTGGTATACAACGGTCCAGCCGGTTGATTCCCATACGGGCGAAGCGGCATAACTACTGAGTGAGGTGTGCCTTATCCGGATTTTCCAGTTTGTGAGCTGCCTGGATGGCAGGGACATGACATTCAGGTAGAGCCCGGTAATGCTGCAGGCGCCTCCAATCTCGCTGTCCAGGTAGATCGATTGCAGCCGCGCCTCGCTGTAAGTTACCGGCATCGGGTAATACCATGAGACTGTACCCGCCCCGATTCCCACTTCGAGATCGCCGACACTCGGCATCCACCCGGAAATTGACACCGTGCCGTTGAATGCCTCGAACGGATTCGCCCGCATGCTCATGGCAGTGATTGTCACAGGGAATGGCAGGTTCGCAATTCTCGGCGAGACAACCGTGCTCCAGTCGAAATGATCCAACATCGGGATTTCCAGCGCGAAATCACCGCGTGATGCATCGGCTACGGCCGGATTGGCGCCATAAAGAACCTTCATCCGGTACTGATCACTTTCGGGCATGCTATCGGTGTGCCAATCGAAAGAGCCCTGGTCATACTGTAGATTTGATGCACCGACGATGTTTGACCACGTCAGACCGCTGTCGGCGGATACCTGCAGGGCTATCGTGTCACCGGCTGTCCAGTCCGGTCCGTAGGCGCCCCATGTGATGGGAATAACCTGTCCGATCTCGTAGATCGCTTCGCGGCGTGGACTGAGCAGCCAGATTGAACGCGGCATATTCACGTCGATCTCGTATGCGCCCATGTCGACAAGTTGATAGATGATGCGCGGATTGCCTTCCAGGTCGACGCCATCGGTCATCCAGTCCGCGATTCTTCCGCCGTTGATACACGGCGAGTTCGATTGAAGATGATAATCGCCCGACCCCGGGTCGATGAAGAGCGGGTTGTTGGTCAAGTTGCCGACCCCGGCCCAGCCTCCCTCAATGGTGGAATATCCGACATCCAGCGTGGAATCGTCCTGGAGCAGGATACTGGTGCCGCAATCCCAGATGATGCCGTTATAGAAAGTGCCGCGTCCACCTATGCCGTCCAGGCTCTTGTCGTAGCTGTTGATTCCGTAAACGCAGTTGACGATGGTATTATTCTCGATGATGGGGATGGAACCGTCCTTTATGGCGATGCCCATGTTGCAGTTCTCAATATAGTTATTGTAAATCTCGGGATATGAGAATTCGCCGACGGATATTCCCTTGTCACCGAAACTGCTGATGAAATTGCCCCGGGCAACGCCGGAGGCCGACCCGAAATCTATCCCGTCGGCATTGTAGGACGGCCCGCTCCGCAGGTAGTTGTATTCCACTTCTATGAGTGCTTCGCCGTCACCGCCCCATATGAAGTCCACGTCTATCGCGTCGGCATTGCCGACAAGATCGTAGATGATGTTCGAGGCGATGCGTCCGGCACAGTAGCGGGCATTGATCGCTTCGCCGGTGTTGTGGATCACGTTGTTCGCAAGATCTATCCGGGAATTGAGCGGCTGTATAATCATCGAATTCGGCATGTTGCTGAACGTGCAGTCCACAATGGTGAGCATCGCATATGATGAACCGAGTACCGCCGGCGC
>SPBP01000213.1 GCA_004525935.1 Lentisphaerales bacterium
ATGAGTCGACCATAGCACTATGCCATATCCGTTAGAACCTCTATTTTGCCTTGAAATCGCCACTCTAAGAACCTGGAATGGCCATTCTTTCAACTTAACATCATGCCATGCAATGTCTTGCCGTGGCTAATCCACGATCAGGCGGTCACGCCGTCCGCCGTCGTGCTTCGCACTATGGCGGGACAAGTCGGCGTGACTCGTCAAAACGTGGCCGCAGGCCACTTCCTCTTGCCCGGATGATCAGCGGTCTTCTTTCATATCCTCGTGTTTACACGCAATGTCTGGCGCGTGCCGCACGATGCGGCCGTTCACGAGATAGATCACGTCTTCGGCAATGTTGGTCGCATGGTCGGCGACTCGCTCAAGATGTCTCGATACGGAAAGCAAATGAATCAGGGCATCGAGATGCTCGGGTTGTTCACGGATAGCCGTCTTCACCTGTTCGTACATGTCCCGGTTGATGGCGTCCACCTCGTCGTCGGCCTCGCAGACCTCGACAGCGGCGGGCACATCACTATCAACAAGGGCATCAATACTGTGCTTGAGCATTCGAGCGGCTTTGCCGGCCATAGTGTCAAAGTCGAAAGGAAACGGGGCGAGAGGGAGCGCGTGAAGAAATACAGCGCGTTCCGCAATGTTGACGGCAAGATCGCCAATGCGCTCCAAATCGTTATTGAGTTTCAGCACGGCAACGATAAAGCGAAGGTCAATGGCCACTGGCTGATGCAATGCCAGAAGCTTGAGACATTCTTCCTCAACCGCGACCTCCGCATGGTCAATTGGTGCATCATTCTCGATTGCACGCAGTGCCAGGGATTCATCCCGTTCCTGCACCGCCTTCACCGCGAGCGACAAGTTGTCCTCCACCATCGCAACCAGTGAAAATATCCGCCGTTTCAGATCTTCCAGCTCATGTATCAGATGTGCAGTCATGCTCTCGCTCCTGTCTTTATCCAAACCGACCGGTAATGTAGTCTTCTGTATGCTTCTCCGTCGGGTTCGTGAACAGCTTGCTCGTCTCTCCGTACTCAATGAGACGCCCCTCGTAAAGGAACACCGTGAAGTCGGAGACGCGAGCAGCCTGCTGCATGTTGTGGGTGACAATGATGATGGTATATTTGCCCTTCAACTGACCGATCAGGTCCTCGATGTGTGCCGTTGCCTTCGGGTCCAGCGCGGAAGTGGGTTCGTCCATCAACAGGATGTCGGGCTCGACTGCCAGCGCGCGGGCAATGCACAGACGCTGCTGCTGCCCTCCCGATAGACCCAAAGCGTTATTGTCCAGTCGGTCCTTGACCTCTTCCCACAGCGCGGCCTGCTTCAGGCTGCGTTCGACGATAGACGCCAGCTCGGACCGCTGTCTGATCCCATGAAGTCGTGGGCCATAGGCGACGTTGTCGAAAATCGATTTTGGGAACGGGTTGGGCTTCTGGAAAACCATGCCGACCTGCTTGCGCAATACGGTCACGTCGATCCGCTTGCCGTAGACATCCTTGTCATGGAACAGGAGTTCGCCACTGGTTCGGCAGCCCGGAATGAGGTCGTTCATGCGGTTGATGGCGCGGAGAAGCGTGCTCTTTCCACATCCGCTCGGGCCAATGATGGCCGTAACGCACCCCGACTCGATGTCAAGCGTCACGCGTTTGACGGCTTCGTTATCCCGGTAGTAGATGGAGAAGTCGTCTGCACTGACATGCGCCTTTCCGTCACCGGGTTCGGTCGGGGCATGCACGGATTTCACAAACTCAATGCCTCCGACCGCGGATCTCACGGCAGTGGGTGCGGCCGCGGCATCAGGCATGACCTCTGTTGAGATTTCCATGGTCATATTCATCCTTTCAGTTTCTTGGCTATGCGAGCACGAAAAACGATCGCAAAGCCGTTCAGCAGAAGCACGACCGTGACCAATACGGCCACCATACCGAACTGAACGTGCCGGATCTCGTTGACGGCCTCGTGCTCGGTGCACAGGTTATAGATATTCCACGATAGAGCCCCGGTAGGTTGGTTCCACGCGGCCAGGGGATTTAGACTGAGCGTGGCAGCCACGCTGGCCGCGGCCGTGAAAATGATCGGCGCGGTTTCGCCGGCTGCCCGTCCCATGCTGATCACGGTGCCGGTCAGGATTCCGGGCAGCGCGGCGGGAAGGATGACCGTCACAATGGTGTGCCAGCGGCCCGCGCCAAGACCCAACGCCGCCTCGCGATAGGTGTGCGGCACGGCCCGGATCGCTTCTTCGGAGGCCCTGATGATGGTGGGCAATATCACCAGCGACAACGTCAAGGCCCCGGCCAGAACCCCTTTGGGCATGTGACAGACATTTAGGAAGAAAGCCAAGCCGAACATACCAAACACGATGCTCGGGACGCCTGCGAGCGTACTGACGCATGTGCGTAGAAATGTGACGATTCTGCCGGGCCGGGCGTACTCGGTGAAATAGATCGCCGCTACGATGCCGATCGGAACGGCAAACAGAATGGCGCCCAGCGTCAGGTAGAGGGTACCCATCAACTCGGGAAGGATGCCTCCGAAGATGTGAATATCCAGTGGCTCGTCCGTCAGGAACCCCCAGTAGAAAGTGAATCGCGGCCTCAGCATGGCCTCAGCATGGGTCTCGACATAGTCAAACAGCGCTGCGAGCTGCGTGCCGCGAAACACGTCCGCCCTCGGCGTCAACACCTTCCGCCCCATGCCCTCGCCACTGTAGTCCCACTGCTCAACATACAGGAGTTCGCGTAATCTGACCTCTGCCCGATCCCAGCGGGTGGCTCCATACTGCTTGCGGGGGAGTGCCGGTGTGGCCGCGCCCGGCGCCGGACCAAGCAGGTCGTCAACGCGCTCCGTGAGGTCAACAAAGCTGGCCATCCTCAATTCGATACGCTGGAGGACACTATCGATCAGTGCGATGTCCGCTGTTATGCTTTCTGACTCCACATGCCCGCGCAAACGGTCGCGCAGTTTGCCGACCGTCTCGACATTCTCCAGAAATGCCCCGTCGTCCATTGTGCGTAACCGACGTTGCACAAGCCGGCCAATAGAGTCTTCCCGTGCGGCCAGCGCTGCCAAGGTCGGTCGTAACGCATCCAGCTCGTGCGCCTGCTCCGCCTCAAAGCGTGTCAGCATGTCGTAGACCGGGCGACGCGCCAATTGTGCGGCTTCCAGCTCCGCATCCAATGCGTCGGCATTACCGCGCTCGAACCGCTCCAGCAGTAGCCTGCGGTGTTCCACCGTAGCCTTGAACACAAATGCGCCTGCGCCGCGCTTGAAGATAGGTACCAAGATCACCAGCAGGGCCGCACCCATGATCAGGATGGAAAAGAGGCCGAGCGCCGAGAACGAACGGTCAAGTAACTTGCGTGTGCCGAGTTTCACGTTATGCCTCCCCCGCAAGCTTCTTGCGTTGTCTGGCGATAACCCACTCGGAAATCAGGTTGCAGGCAAAACAGAACACAAGGAGCAGGAGTCCCATGGCAAAGAGCACGTGATAACGCGCCGAGCCCGTGACGTGATCTGCCTCGCCCATGTCCCCGGCAATCGTGGCCGTGAGCGTGCGGATCGGAGCAAAATAGTTGAACCAGGGCTCCGGGATCTGGGCCGCGTTGCCGGACGCCATCCACACGACCATGGTCTCGCCCAGGGCGCGCATGATGCCGAGCAGTACCGCCGCCAGAATTCCGCTGCTTGCCGCAGGCATGATGGTCTTGACCAGGGTTTCCGCCCGGGTCGCTCCGAGCGCGTAGCTGCCCTCGCGGAGTTCGCGCCCGACCGCTTGCAGCGAATCCTCGGCCACGCTGACCACAGTCGGAAGCGCCATGATACCCAGAACAATAGATACGTTCAGAGCGTTCGTGCCGGTAACAATGGTGAAGCCGTACAGCGCTTTGCCCACGACGACAAGCAACAGGCTCGCAACCGCGCCCACTGCGAGCAGGATTGGTATGCGAGCGGCTGCGCGAAGCTTGTCACGCCTGATGCGCGCAGACGCCAGATCGCCAATTACGACGACGGCTACAAAAAGAAATGGGACCGCGAGCACATACCACGCCACAGCCAGAATGCGCCCTCCGCTCTCCTGCAGCATGGGTGCAAAGACCACCAAGGCAAGAAATCCGTAGGCAACCGATGGAATCGCGGCGAGAATCTCGATGACCGGCTTGACCGCCTGGCGAACCGCGAACGGCAGGACATCGCTAAGGCAAACCGCGGCCGAAATGCCGAGCGGCACCGCTACGACTGCCGCGCCAAGGGTCACCAAGACGCTTCCGTGGATGATCGCCAGCGCTCCAAAGGCCGGTGGATCGCCAGATGGATACCAGTGAGTGCTTGTAAAGAACTCGCGCAGCCCCCGAATTTGAAAGAACGGAATCGCATCTTTTGCAATGTAGAATATGATGAACAACACGGCTGCCGCCGCGACGGAAGTAATCGTAAACAGGAAGGTGCGTCCCAACCCATCGAGAATGCTATTCAGAATGCGCGCCCGTGCACTCAACACCAGACGTGCCGCGGCAGTCTTTGTACCACTGTTTTCTTCGGATTGTCTCACGTTATCGATCCTCACACTTCAAACCGTAACCAGGATACGCATTCGGCGTTAGCCGATTATTGGACCCGTGTTAGATGTTGGTTAGGGCGTCGGTTCTGCGAGCACCGCCATGAGTGGCAAAAAAGAGCCGCCGGAGAAGTTCCGGCGGCTCTCTGCAATACCCGTTCCTGTCATCAGTATTGAGTTACGGTCACGAAGCCTATGTCCTCGATGATTTCCTGGCCCTTTTCGGAGAGGTGCAAGGTCACAAAAGCGTGCACATGACTTCCGAGTTTGGGATATCCGTTCGTGAACATGAACAACGGACGGGCAATCGGATACCGTCCGCTGGTTACTGTTTGAGGCGTGGGATAGATGCCGTTG
>SPBP01000367.1 GCA_004525935.1 Lentisphaerales bacterium
CCGCCGGGGTGCTTGTGCAAGCACGTCGTTCCAGCCCGCATGCTCAGTTCTGGTCGCGCGACCCAACGCGAATCTCCTCACTCGCCGCGCTCGTGCAACACTCGGTTCAGGGGCCGTGGTGCCCCGGTCTTGTTGTGGCCTCACCGTTGCCGTGTAATTCACATTTGCCTCCGGCCCCGGATTCGGGTATTGAATACGTGGCACGACGCGCAGTCTGGTAGACGGGGGGGCCCGGGCCCTCGATCGCATCCACAGCAAGAACACATGAGAATCCTGGTTGCAGAGGATGATGTCCATACCCGTGAGGCCCTTGTCGACATCCTCGAGAACGAGGGGTACGAGGTCGTCCCTGCCTCAACCGGGAAGGAAGCTCTGGCCGCTTATGTAAAGACCCGGCCCGACTTCGTTTGTCTCGACATCATGATGCCCGATGTGACCGGGTATGACGTTTGCAGGGAAATCCGCCGGGTGGACGAGCGAGTCCCCGTGATCTTCATCAGCGCCAAGTCTGAGGAAATCGACAAGGTCGTCGGGCTTGAGCTCGGGGCGGACGACTACATCGTCAAGCCCTTTTGCGTGAGAGAGATTGTCGCCCGGATCCATGCCGTCGAACGCCGTATCCGGGCGGACAGGGCGGACGAACCGGCGGAATCGGTGTTCACCATGGGGGACTTACGGGTGGTGCCGGCGGAACTGCGCGCGTATCGCGGGAGCAAGGCGACCGCCCTCGGGCCCCGGGACGTCAAGATCCTGATGCTCCTTCACGAGAACCGTGGCAAGGTTGTTTCGCGCGACATGCTGTTCGACCGCTGTTGGGGGTTGAATTACCTCCCCGACAGCCGCTCGCTCGACCAGCACATCTCGCAGTTGCGCAAGCGCATCGAGCGGAACCCCGGAAAGCCGCGAATCATTCTGACCGTGCACGGCGCCGGCTACCGCTTCGAGGGATAAAGTCTCGTGATCACAGGGGACTACGCGCCGGCCCGCCATGCATCCTCGACCTTTTTCAGATCCGGGGCGCTGATGATGGCATAGCATGAGCACTTGGTTTTGCACTCACAGCCGGTGGCGTACACGTAGTTGATGTTGACCTTCGCCTTCCCGAGCTTCTCGGCCACCTTGGCAAGTGATCCCGGCTCGTTCTTAAGCGGCACCAGGGCAACCTGCTGTACCGTGAACGGAATGCCGGAATCCTTGAGGATGCGACGTGTGGCAGGGGCCTTGTCCACGACGAGCTGGATCAGGGCGACGTCCGCGCTGTTCGCAACCGAAATCCCCACCAGATTCACCTTCTGAGCGGCCAGTTTTCGGGTAATCTTCGCGAGCTCGCCCGGTTTGTTCTCGAGGTACAGCGTGAATTGTTGCTTGATCATATCCGCCTCCTTTCAGGAGCTGCCGCGGGCCGATACGCATCGTGGCCACAACTTCACTGTACGACCGGATCGGCGTCACTGCAAGGTGAATTCGGGTGCCTGTGACGGGGCGATTCGGCAAGCTGTCTTCGAGCGGGCGGGAGCCCGCAGCATACGTGCCGCGCTCTCGATGGCAGGTGGAACGCTCACGCGCTCATGCCGCGTTTACGCGTGTTTCACCTGTCTCCTGCTCGGAGGAATAGAGCGACTTGGGCATGGCGACCAGGTTGCGTTGCGCGATGCGCCGATCGATACCGGGGCACGCGTCCCTGGTCGACGGGCGCTGCGTGTAGGGTCGCTGACCCGTGACCTTGGTCATACGGGACTCGATCCGCTGTCGTAGCAGGCTTAGACCGTGAGTACAGACCTGTCGGCATCGTTCTTTTGACACCCCGAAGATTTTCGCCAGGTCTGAGTATGTCGTTGCACTTTCGTCGAAGTATATGAGGGCCAGCATCTTACGGGTCCGTTCCGGAAGGACGAGCATCTCTGCCACGAGGAAGTCCTTCATGTCCTGCTGTTCGGCTGCTTTGGATGGCGTCAGCGCATGCTCGTCCGGTGTAATCTCGTGCCATCCGCCTTCACGCTTCCCGGTCGTGTCCTCGATCAGGATTGTACCGGTCTCGGCGCTCTGTTTGAGCATGTCGAGCTTGGCCGACCCGACCCCGAGCTCGCCTTGCAGGATATCATCCGTAATGCCCTCGCCGTATCGATTCTCGATCTCACGGATTTTGGTCCAGTAGCTGAAATGATGTTCGGGTACGTGGATGAATCGGGAGAGCTTGAGTGCTCGCCGCATGGCGTTCTTGATGCGCTTGCAGGCATACGTGCTGAAACGCACCTTCGGTCTGCCTCGCCCCGACTTGCCACAGCCGGCATCGAAATTGCGTGCCGCATTTATGAGCCCGATGTTCCCCTCGGCAATCAAATCCATCTGCGTCAGCCGGGCGCCGGGCGCATCGAGAAACTTCACAAACTCCTTCCGACAGTGGATAACCAGCAGCAGGTTCGCCTGGACCAGCTCGTTGACGGCCTTCTCGACCAATCGAGGATTCCGTCCATGGATCACCTGCCGGGAGAGCTCTGCCTCCCTCTTGGGTGTCACCCTTTCGTACCGGGATACGTCTTTCAGGTATCGGTCATACAGTGTATCCGGTTCACTGATCATGGCGTCATTGCCCCCCGCTTGTTCTTTCACCCTCCGCAATCATCGACCTGCCATCTCTGTTTCACGCTGCTCCTCCCGGTCTATCTGCTAAAAGCATGCCAGATGGCTGAAATGTAGTATCGGTTTGTGTCTATGTGTTTATAATGAAGGAGTTACAATCTATTTTCCCCGAGTCTTCCGAGGCAGGGAGCTTGTGGTTCGCATATCACCGTATGCACCTCTGCCACAGAGTGCTCACATCAGAACGCACCCCTGCAGAGCGCCTGTCCCCAGAGCCCGTTATTTCGGTTCGGGGTCTGTCCCTTGAAGAAGGGTCATCAGGGTCTGTCCCCAGAGGGTCATCAGGGCCTGTCCCCCAGGGCCCGCATCAAGGCGGCCACCGATGCGCG
>SPBP01000483.1 GCA_004525935.1 Lentisphaerales bacterium
CGGGGGATGAAGTGATAACCACCCCCTACACGTTCTTCGAGACCGTTGGGTCGATCGTCCGACTTGGGGCGACGCCGGTCTTCGTCGACATCGATCCGGCAACATGCAATAGCGACCCGAATCTCCTTCGCTCGCGAACAAGCAAGAAGACCAGGGCGATCATACCGGTGCACCTTTATGGACAAATGGCTGAAATGGGGCCAATAGCGGAGATCGCCGGATCTGTCGGTGTGCCGATAATAGAGGATGCCGCCCAGGCCATAGGAGCGGACGTCGGAGGTCGCAGGGCAGGCTCTATCGGTCAGCTCGGGTGCCTGTCCTTCTTCCCGTCAAAGAACCTTGGCGGCGCAGGTGATGGGGGAATGATTCTAACGAATGACTTTGATCATGCGGAGAAACTGGGATGGCTGCGTGTCCACGGTAGCGCCGAGAAGTATCGTCATAAGGTTGTTGGCGGAAACTTCAGGTTCGATACGTTGCAGGCGGCCGTCGTTCTTGTGAAACTGAGGCATCTGGACGAATGGACGGAACAGCGGCGTAAGAATGCGCAACGCTACGGTCTGCTGTTCGCCGAATCAGGGCTGGGTGATCGGGTCGTGACACCCGATGAAATAACGGGCAGGCACGTTTTCAATCAGTACGTAGTCAGGGCCCAACGGCGTGATCAACTTAAAGGATTCCTTGGAGAGAAGGGGGTCAGTGCCGAAGTCTACTACCCGCTGCCAATGCATCTGCAGGAATGCTTCGCATATCTGGGTTGTTCGGAAGGTGAGTTCCCTGAAAGTGAAAAGGCGGCTCAAGAGACACTGGCGCTTCCGGTATATCCAGAGCTTTCTGATGAACAGGCCAGGTATGTCGTGAAATGTATTGCCGACTTCTACTCGCATGGATAGGTGGGCCAAACAATGACCCTGAGTGCAATGTGTGTTGCCGGTGCACGCCCGAATTTTCTGAAAATCGGGCCGCTCATGGATGCCTTTGCTCGATTGAGTTCCGTATCTGCAAGCCTTGTTCACACCGGCCAGCATTATGATCGGAACATGAGCGAATCCTTCTTCGATGAACTGGGTATCCCTGATCCCGTAGTGAACCTCGGCGTTGGAAGCGGCACGCACGCGGCGCAGACTGCGGCAATCATCGAGAGGTTCGAACCGGTTGTTCTCAAGTACCGGCCCGATGTTGTGATTGTCGTGGGTGATGTGAACAGTACGATTGCCTGCGGAATGGTTGCAGCGAAACTTGGAATCAGACTGGCACACGTTGAGGCCGGGCTCCGCAGTTTTGACCGCACAATGCCGGAAGAAATCAATCGCGTCCTTACTGATGCCATCGCGGATTTGCTGTTCTGTTCTGAGCAGAGCGGCGTGGATAACCTCAAGACTGAAGGTGTTTCGGCGGAGAAGATCCATCTGGTCGGCAATGTTATGATCGATTCGCTTGTCCGGCACCGGGACAAGGCAGAGAAGTCGACTGTCCTTAATCGTCTTGATCTGAAGGCTGGCGGATATGCGGTGTTACGCTGCACAGGCCGTCGAATGTTGATGAACTCGGGGTGTTTGGCGGGGTGTTGGATGCGCTGGATGTAATTCAGCGGGAGATACCAATCGTGTTTCCTGTTCATCCCAGGACAAGGGCTAGTATGGAATCATCCTCGCTCGGTGAACGTATTGCGAAGATGCCTGGTCTTCGTGTCATAGATCCTGTCGGTTACCTGGATTTCATGAGATTGATGATGTCCGCAAGGGCAGTCCTTACCGACTCGGGAGGAGTGCAGGAGGAAACCACGTTTCTGGGAATCCCATGCCTGACCCTCAGGGAGAATACGGAGCGTCCCGTCACCGTCGAGATGGGCACGAATACGATTGTCGGAAGGAATCCCGACAAGATAGTCGCCGCGTTCAGAAAGATATCGGGTGATGAGAAGCTCGAGTCGAAGATACCGCCGCTCTGGGACGGACATGCCGCCGAGCGAATTGCCTCCATAGTAGCAGCTTGTCGGACTTCGTCCTCCAAGCTGCTACTGTAGTTTGGCCCTTTTGTGATCATGCGATGGCATAGAACAGAGCGGTTTCGAGAGGGATGTGGAA
>SPBP01000394.1 GCA_004525935.1 Lentisphaerales bacterium
ATCCTTCGCTGACCCATCGGGGGTAAGGGTTTTCCGGTACGTTTTGTTGAGCGCGACCATGGGAGGATTATAGTGGGATTTAGGGGGGAAGGGAAGAGTCTTTAATGGATGGTCCGTCCATCTTGTCAGTCATGAGTCACGACACTTAGAACCGCAGTCGAAGTGCTCTTCTCCTTCAATGGAATCAGAAAGAGAACCAAAGCCCTCTCTGTGGATACAGTGTCTATCTGCAAATCGCCATTTCCAGATCGTCCTAGTGTGCTGCGGCGAGTTGTCGTTCCGAGCCCCGGGAAGATTCCTTGCAGGCCCACAACCTTCTTGAAGTAGTCCAGCTTGCCATTATCCCACGTCACGCCTTCTTTTTCCCAACATAACGTGCCATCGATCCTCTCATAACCACGGTTGTCAGCAGAACTGACCCTTGCCTCTTTCTCATACCCGTCACGCCACCGATAGGACAATGACACAACACTGTGACCACGTTGTGAAATGTCGACTTCTGTACCATCATCCATCATCCCGTAGTTGATGTAAGGAAGAGCTACGACATAGCTACCTTGCGACGCCTTCTTGTTCAGGATGTATGTGCCAGACAAATCGATATGTATTCCGTCATGCGACTGCGTCATCCACTCCGGGATCAGCAGCACCGACCAAGCAACGATCCACACTAGAATAACTACCAGAACTCGCGCAGTCTTTCGCTTGGCCCCCGTTATGCTTCTCACGGTGAGATCCCAGATGCTGGGCAGCAACAGGGCTCACATGCCGCGGCCTGCAATGCACTGTATTGCTGACTACCACCGAAGAACGCACTGTCGCCGAACGCGACAACACCTTGATAATATACCAGAGCCAGGGCATCACACAGATTAACGAACTGGTCCGGGGCACCGAGTGCCTCCGCCGTGGCACAGGTTGCCTGCATAGCGGAGAGAAAGAGCGTGTCGCATTCCTCTTGGCTCTTATTGCATGTCGCGTAGCAGTGGTCGTGTATAATGCAGGCTGGCGTGAATATGAACTCAGGGGAAAATGTACACTGATTGTCCACGACGCTGTCGGGATCGAACCCCGGCTTGGGCTTCTTGCCGATATTTGTTCCTGAAGGACACACACATGCCGCACTCGCGGGATAGGGCGTTATTGGGAGAGGAGGCAACTCGCTGGGACTTCCGGGACCTACGGGGCCTTCTGGACCACACACGGGATTCCCATACATGCCCAGATAATCAGTTGAGTCGACAGGATCATTCTTGAGGAAATCATAGAGATTGTTGAGATTGTACTGAGAGATCGAACGGAAACTGGAGAAGAACTCGTCCGGAGTACGACTTGCTACGCCAGTCAATATCTTTGGGCTGATCCAAAATGCTGGATTCTGTTCCCCGAGCGGATCTCGGCTCAACCACCTGGAAATCTCTGCGGAATAAAATCGATGGCCCGAATCCTTCGCTGACCTATCGGGGGTATGCGGTTTTCGATACGTTTTGTTGAGCGCGACCATCCGGGTGTGGCTCCTATCGATGGGATTATTCTACTGGAAACGGATTTGGAGGGGAAGGGTTAAGATGAAGATTTGGGGCTGGCTGTTGCTGCAACGACACCCTTGTTTGTAAGTTCGTAGTGCCCGGTTTTGAGCGCACCTACGAACCTGACGTAGCCCATTTTCTTCAGTTTCGAAACGTCGCGCTTGGCTGTCGCAAGGGAAACTCCGGAATGAGCAGCAAGATCGGATGCGGTCATCCGTTCCCCGACAGATAGACTGTGTAGAAACCATTGCAGGCGCTGCCCAAGGGGTTCATTTATAGGCTCACTTATAGGCTCATTTATAGGCTCACGCACCTCCGTCCTTTCTGCGAGCGAGGGAAACACCACTCTGATGTCCGATCCCAGTTCGACCCATTCGGGATACCCATAGTGACCTTCTCTGCAGGCGTCCGTGATTCGTTTGTAACCGCTGCCCCATTTTTCCATCAGATCGAGTTCCCGAAACACCCGGGCAATCACCGGATTCCTGATGCGGCTCGCTCCTGCTTTCAGATCATCCATCGTCATGCCAAATGGCAATGCTCCCGGATTCTGAATTTCGAGCCTGTCGGAGTAGATTGCCACCATAATCTGCATTCCACGCATCGCGTAATCCGTATGCGCAACAGCATTGACAATGGTCTCCCGTAGCGCAACCGCTGGATACTCCGGAACGTCTTCGCGACGCATAGATTCAATCTTCGCCGCCATCCGAGTATTGCGACGGATGAACTTTGTGACTCCGTCAAGGCCCTCCAGCACCGAGCCCGCGATAGTCAGCCGATCCAAGAAATCAACTTTGTCTCTTCCAGCAAAACGAGCACACCGTATTTGTGCGTCAGGGAAGTATCTCTCCCGCGCCGATGTCTTTCCAAAGAGAATGATTCCACCGTTGGATGGCGTCAGGTGCCGACCATACCGAGTCAGAATGCCCAAGCTCTCAAGCTTAGCCTCGTCAATATCTCTGCCGACTGCCCCAAATGCTCGCTTGATAGATCGCATATCCAAATCATCAGGCCCTGTGCCCGGACAAGGCAGCTGATCAAACGCAAGATGCTCTGAGGCTCGCTTCATCTCTGCGCTCTGTTGGGGCGTAGCGCGACGATTTGTCGAACCCAGGCGCAGATAGACGCCTGTTTCCGCACCAAGCTTCTTGAGGTAAAAGGGCCCGGGCCATCTTGCAACACGGACCAGAAT
>SPBP01000348.1 GCA_004525935.1 Lentisphaerales bacterium
GCCAAAGTCCTCCATTCTGCTAGCAAGTTTCGCTGCGCGAAACGATTTGTAAACCATTATAAATCAGTTTTGCGAAGCAAAACTTGCTAGCCCGGCTTTCTCACAAACTCGGAGAGTTTGTGAGAAAGTCGGGCTAGTTCCAGTCGATACCACAGGCCGTTGCGACATCAGCCAGTGCTGAGAAGAATTCCCCGGCAGTCTGCCATCGATCGTCAGGATTCTTCTCCAGCGCCTTATAGATCGGCTGCACAAACGCCTCCGGCACACCCTCGAGTTCGGGGACGGGCGAGTTTACCAGTGTTTCTAAGGAAGCGTTGTAGTCAAAAGGCGGATGCCCGGCCAGGAACTCGTAAGCCATGACGCCCAGCGAATAGACGTCGCATCGTGCATCAAGTTCAGTTCCGACGATCTGTTCCGGGCTTATGTAGGGTGGGCTACCCTCTATGTAGTGCCCTGCCTTCAGGCTGCCGGCTACAGTGTGCACCGTTCCAAAATCGACGAGTTTCAGGATGAAGTTCTGGTTGAGCATCAGGTTTTCGGGTTTCAGGTCGCGGTGGACAATGCCGCGTTCATGCGCGTAGTCCATGGCAGAAGCGCAGGAACCCACTATCTGGACCACCACTGATTCGGAAAAGGCCCCTTCGTGTTGCAGGATTCTCCGCATATCCCGACCATCGACGAACTCCATTATCAGGAACATCCGGTGTCGGTCGACTTCCAGGTTGTGCAGCTTGAGAATGTTCTCATGCGAAAGCTGCATGGCGGTGCTTGCCTCTCTTCGGAACCGCGAGATTGCCACCTTGTTACGCGTTAGCCGTTCCGGGAGGAACTTTATCGCGACATCGATATTGAGCACTTTATCGAAGGCCTTGTAGACAATTCCCATGCCGCCCTTGCCGATGGGTTTCACCAGTTTATAGCGGCTACTGAAGAAAGCCGGCAGCCTGTTTGCGGCAGCGGCAGCGGATGGGGAATAAGTGCGGATTCTCTGTTTGCCCGTGCGGGCAGTAGATCTCAGGGAGCGTGGCAGCCTGTGCGCATTGTGGGCAATACGGATCGGTGTTGCCCTGGCCGGTCCCATCTTCAGTCGGAGGCTATTGGAGTGTGCCATGAAGCTTCCCGTGAGCTGGCTCATGATCTTACCGTTAAGTGTTTGTAAGATAGCAGTCGGCACGCGTGAAGACAACCATTATGAGATAGCATCAGGGCGGGCGAGGCGTGGCACGACAGGCAGACTACTGCGAAGGATCGGGATCAGAAATGTGTCCGCGATTATGCTCAATAAGGCGATTGATGACATCGCGCACTGCCTCAAGCCCGGTTGCAGGAACTATTACCGTGTCCCGACGTCCGCCGACGTCCTCAGTAATTCGGAGGAAACGGCCTCTCTGATTCTCCTTGAGGGAAAAGGAAAGTAGTTTGCGCTCCACCTGGATTTGCTCGCTCGCCAGTTCTTCATCCATGTAAGAACCTCAATTAACTCGCGTGCGCAAAGCTGAAGCTGTGACCAATTGGTTACACTAAAGTATATCGACAAGGTGTTGGCTGTCAATCTTATAGCGGAGTTTTGGCAGGAAAGTCGCGGCATTCGGTGGGCAATCGGGGGAAATGACGGCCGGTCAGGAGCGAGTATGAGAAGTTTCAGCATTGCTGGTCCCCCTGGTTTCCTGACGTTGCATAAGAGGAATTACATAGGCGTGTATTCGAAGGAGTCAATTATGACCTCCTGGTCGGCCGAGTCTGAAGGCGGATCGCCTATGCCGTCCTTGTTCTTGTCCGTGAGCCAGAGGTTAATGCAGATGGCGGTTGTCGCACTCGGGACCGGGATGCCGACGGGTGTGGAGAGCGATGCTTCGTGAGAACGCCTGGCGGGGTTGGCGGCGGAGAAATGCCAGCTGTTGAGTTCGAGAACTGTCGGATTCCCATAGCCGGCGTAGCTGGCGAAATTGACGCCATCGGGTCGCCATGAGAATGTGTGAGTGGACTTGGGATCGAACAGCACAAAAATAGCTGAATCGCTGCGTTCGTCGTATCGCTCGTTCTCAGTGTCGGGTCCGTAGAGGGGCTGGACCGAGTAGTGCAGGTTCCGCCATACCGGGTTACCCCAGCGTGTGATTTCGATGTCGATTTCGTTGAGATGTCCGACCTCGTATGCGTTGTCATCCCACGTAAAGAACCCGAGCACGATATTCTGGTCCATCCAGTGCACATTGCCCGAGACGTAGAAGACATATGTTCCGTAGCCCACCTGTCCGATTGCCGCGACCTGTGTGCACCACCAGTTGCCTCCGCGTTGTACAACTCGCAGGTGGAGCCGTCCCTGGCTGTCGACCCAGGCATCCTCGGTGGAGTCAGAGAAATAGTTGGGGCCCGGCCCGGACAGTTCTGTTGCGCTCCTGACGGCCCATGTGAGACCGCCAAACGATACCGTGCGCGACTGATCTGTCCCGTTGTCTGAATCTCCGGTGTCGATGGGTGGATGTATGACGGCATCGGAACCGAGGTCGATCGTCCCGCCCTCCGAGTCGTCATCACCCGCGGGGAGGCACGCGCTCAGGGCCGCGCATATGCAGAGCGCCAGGCAAAGCCGGCCCGTTGCGAAATTCGCTTCTCTTTGTTGCATGAATCGCTCCCTTCCAGGTGTCGTTGCATTATCCCCGGGCTATCGTCGAGGAATCGCTTTGACTCGATGTGCAACCGGGTCACTGCCGCGATATCGTGAGAAACTGTAACATGTTAACGTCTAAATGGCCACGGATAAGCACTGGAGATTCAACGATGTATGCACCCGGTAGCAGTTATTGTGATAACATTGCTGCTCGACCTGCAGGAGAAGCATTGATAGCATTACTGGGCTGGTGCACACGGGTGCCGCTTATGTTGTACAGGGGCGGCTGCTGTTTGCCGGTGGACTGAACGAAGTGCACCGCGGAAAGGGGCGAGCAATGGTAGACTTCACGTTATTGGTGACCTGTCTGATATCGCTCATGCTGATCCTGCTTGCAACACAGATTCAGATTGCCTCGGTAAATCGTGAGATTCTTGAGATCAGGACCGTCCTCAAGCGACTGGCAGCTGAGATAGAAGAGAGCCGGAAAAAGCCCCGATCGAGATAGGGGCATTCGAGACGGCGCGCTTGATGTGGGGC
>SPBP01000050.1 GCA_004525935.1 Lentisphaerales bacterium
ATTCATGGGGGGCCTTAACGCGGGCGTGATAAACAAGGCTTATGGCCTCCAGGGAGATCTGCGCGCGGATAAGATAAGTTTCATTGTTGTGGGCGATAAGGGGGCGGGGGTCCTCTCGGATGCGGGAAGGAAGTTTAAGTATTTCAGAGGGATTGCAGAAGAAACACGGTATGAACAGGCGCTGGAACTGGCGGATTATATCGTGGGCGAGGTTCAGGCACGGAGAATTGGGCGGGTGGTGATGGTGTATCCGAAGCCGGTATCGTTTTCGCAGCAGAAGATAGAAACGATACATGTGCTGCCGTGCGCAGAGCTGTTCGATAAGGGCGCGACCCAGGCGGAGACGGTGAAGGCGAAGGGACTGGACGCACTCGTGGCAGGAGCGCGGAAAGCGATAGTGGAATCGTCGTTCTCGGATATGGTCGTTTATCTCTCTAAGACGTGGGTTGCATCGAAACTCTATGAGGTGTTTGAGGATAGTAAGCTGGCGGAATATGGCGCGCGGGCAATACACCTGGAAGGCAGCCATCAGAAACTGGAGAAGACGAAGAAGAAACTCCAGCACCAGTTCTTCCGGGCTTCCCACGAAAAGATCGACAAGGGTATGCGTGAAAGCTTTTCGGCCGGCAATATCAGGAAGAAGAAACGAAAGGCCGAGGCCATGGCAGATGCAAAGACTGCACTGCTGGCGGAGAATGTGGCGGCTTCGGCCGGCAGGTGAGAATTGAATCGTGATCCGCGGCCCGCGGCAGAAAGGAAGAAGATATGAGCGAGGCAACCGAGACTCCGGTGCAGAAGAAGGGCAAGGTGATCTCCGTTCAGGGACCGGTGGTGGATGTCAGGTTCAAGACGGTGGAGGAAATGCCGGACCTGAATGAACTGGTGATGGCGCGGACATTCGATAAGAAGGAAGTGAAACTGCTGGTCTCGGAGCACCTGGAAGGAAATCTGGCGCGCTGTATTGCACTGGTTTCAACCCTTAACCTGCAACGGAATTCAACAGCAATCGCTACTGGTGAGCCGCTGAAGATCCCGGTGGGTGAACAACTTTTCGGCCGAATTATTAACTGCATGGGTGAGCCGATCGACGGATTGGGGGAGATCGTAACGGACGAGATGAGTCCGATCCACAAGGATGCGGCGAAGCTGAACGTGGATATGGACACGTTCTCGGGAGGGAAGGCGGAGGTCTTCGAAACAGGGATCAAGGCGATCGACCTTCTGTTTCCGGTGGTGAAGGGAAGCAAGACGGGTATGCTCGGCGGGGCGGCATGCGGCAAGAGCGTTATCATTCTTGAACTGATCAATAATGTGGTGGAGCGGCACAGCGGCGCGTGCGTCTTCGGTGGCGTGGGAGAGCGTATCAGGGAAGGTAATGAGCTGTTCCATGAGTTCAGGAAGCATGGCGTGCTGAACAAGATCATGATGGCGTTCGGACAGATGGATGAGCCGCCGGGCGCCCGGTTCAACGTAATATTGACGGCTATCACGCTGGCGGAATGGCTGCAGGCGCAGGGCACAGAAGTGCTGCTGTTCCTGGATAATGTGTTCCGGTTCGTTCAGGCGGGTGCGGAGATCTCTACGCTGCTGGGACGGGTGCCGTCGGAAACGGGATATCAGCCTACGCTGAGCTCCGAGGTGGGCGATGTGCACGAGAGAATTAAGGGGTCGGTCTCGGCGTTCGAAGCAGTGTATGTGCCGGCAGACGATCTCACGGACCCGGCGGTGGTGACGATTTTCAGTTACCTGGATTCGGTGCTGGTGCTGTCGCGCGATATGACACAACTGGGGCTTTACCCGGCAATTGATCCGCTGGCTTCGTCTTGCGCAAACCTGGACGCTTCGATTGTTGGACAACGCCACTTCAATGTGGCGCAGGAAGTTACACGGATGCTGACGAAGTATGACGAGTTGCGCCGCATCGTGGCTGTGATCGGTGTGGATGAATTGTCGAGGGCGGACAAAACGTTGTATGATCGGGCAAGGAAGCTGCAGAATTTCCTTACCCAGCCGTTCTCGGTGGCAGAGGCCTATACGGGGAAGAAGGGCGAGTATGTTACGACCGAGGAGAGTATAAGCGGGGCGGAGGCGATTATCGACGGACGGGCCGATGGGATGATCGATGACAGCCTGTATATGATCGGGAAACTGGAGATCTGAGGCTGAACTGCTTCGAGGTGCACTGATCCGATGCTGGGTAACATCGACAGGATCCTGGTGGAGCGAGGGGTTCTTTCCGAAGAACACCTGCGGCATGCAGCCGAATTGGCTGCACGGAGGCGGGAGCCGTTGGTCGAAACAATCGTGAAGGAACGCCTGGCAAAGGAAGAGGATGTGCTTCAATTGCTGGGGGAACATCAGGGCGTCCGGTTTGTAAACCTGAAGGAAGATGTTGTCGAAGAAGCGGCGGTGAAGGCGGTGTCGGCCAGACTGGTGTCGCATTACTCGGTTATGCCGGTGAGCCTGAATGGAGGCGTGCTGACACTGGCCGTCTCTAACCCGATGGATATGTCCTCGACTGAGGACATTGAAACGAACCTGGGCTTCCGCGTGGAACGGGTCTTTGCGTGCAGGGACGATATCGCAGAGGCGATCAGGAAGCATTACGGGGTTGGTGCGGATACCGTTGCGCGGATTATGGACGATATGCCTCGTCACGAGGATGGACGGGTGCGCAGAGAATCGCATGACCTGAGCAAGATGGCTGAGGATGCTTCGGTTGTGAAGCTGGTTAACCAGCTGTTCCAGCAGGCAATCCATGACAGGGCGACGGATATTCATTTCGAGCTGTTCGATGATGGCGCGGTGGTGCGCCGCCGGATCGATGGCGTTCTCCACGACACGAAGGTGCCGGAAGATATCAATGTGCTCTACCCGGCACTGGTGTCGCGCATCAAGTTGATGGCGAATCTGAATATCGTGGAAAGACGCCTGCCGCAGGATGGCCGGGTGCGGGTGACGATCGGCCGTAAGCAGTATGATCTTCGGGTGTCAATCATTCCTGCACTGCACGGCGAAAATGTTGTTGTCCGCGTGCTGCCGACGACAATGTTGCTGAGCCTGGAGGATCTCGGGTTCTCGACTCAGAATCTTGAGCTGATGACACGCCTTATCGAACAGCCGCACGGTGTGATCTTTGTTACGGGCCCGACGGGAAGCGGCAAAAGCACGACGCTCTATGCGTGTTTGAGCAGGCTGAATAGTGCGGAACGGAAGATCATCACAATAGAAGATCCCGTGGAGTATGAGATCAGGAGAATAATGCAGACGCCGGTGAAGCCCGGCATCGGACTGACATTCGCAACGGCCCTGCGAAGTATGCTGCGGCATGACCCGGATGTGATGATGGTTGGTGAAGTGAGGGACCTGGAGACCGCGGAAATTACGATTCAAAGCGCGCTGACAGGCCACCTGGTGCTGAGCACTCTGCATACAAATGATGCCGCGAATGGCGCGGTGCGATTGGTGGATATGGGCGTGGATCCGTACCTGGTTGCGTCGTCGATTCGCGCGTTTACGGCGCAGCGGCTGGTGAGAGTGATCTGTAAGGATTGCAGGGAGACTGTCACGGAGGACGGGAAGACGCGATATCGAGGCGCGGGTTGCAGGAAGTGCAACAGTACGTGGTACCGTGGACGGGTGGCGCTTTGTGAAATTCTTGTTGCGGACGAGAATATAAGAAAATTGATCATGGCAAAGGCTTCGGGAGATGAAATCAGACGAGCATCTGAGTCGGGTGGAATGACGTCGATGACGCAGGATGGCTGGAATAAGGTGGAGCAGGGCGTAACTACGGCGGATGAAGTGCTGAGAGTTACGAGCTGGTAGGCCTGCGAGGGGCAGGAAGACTGGCAGACTGTCGGACTTTGACGACTGAATACCGGAACCCGCCGCTTGCTGCCAAGCGGTAACGTGGAAATCGCAATGCCGAAATTCATCTATAAGGCGAAAAACGGCCCGGTGAAAGAAGTGGAGGGCGAACTCCTGGCAGAGGATAGGACCTCGGCACTGGCCCGGATTGAGAAGATGGGCTATCACCCGGTCTGGGTCCGCGAAAAGGACTCGAACGCGTCTGAAACCGCAGCAGGAACGGCTGCTTTTGTGAGCCGACGAGATGTGAACGTGTTTACGCGTCAGCTGGCGGGCTTGATTAAGTCGGGTATACCGATTCTGAGAGCGCTGAGAACGGTCGGAGAACAGAGTACAAGTAAACGATTCAGATCGATAGTTGCGCATATGGAATTGTCGGTAAGGGACGGAAGAATGTTGTCGGATGCACTCTTGGAATATCCGACGCTCTTCCCGGAACTGTATGTGAATATGATCCGATCAGGGGAGTCGGCAGGAGCTCTTGACGAAATGCTGTATCGACTCGCGGAGGCGCGTGATCGGGAGGACGAACTGCGGAATAAGGTGCGGACGGCAATGGCATACCCGATGCTGGTGCTGATCGTCGGATTTATCACGGTCTTTGTGATGGTGACATTCTTCCTGCCGAAGATTGCGGATCTTTTCAGGACATTATCGTCACTGCCGCTTCCGACGAGGATACTTATCCGCGTGAGCGAGTTGTGTAGCAGGTACTGGGTGTGGGTGCTCGTGCCGCTGGGGCTGGCGTTGGCAGTTCTGAAACGAATGATGTCGGGGAAGCGCGGCAGGCATTTCACGGATTCTGTGAAACTCAGGCTGGCATTGATCGGTGGGTTCCTGAAGGAAGCGGATGTGGCCCGTTTTGCGCGTACGATGGCGCTCCTGGTAAGGGCGGGGGTGCCGGTGGAAAAAGCACTGGCGCTGAGTGGAAGGACTCTGAATAACACTGTGCTGAGAGATGAAATCGAGGCGGTCAGACGGAATACGGTGGAGCACGGGCAGTCGGTTGCAGATGGGCTGGCACGAAACGGGGCGTTCCCGGTGTTTGCACGGAATATGATCGCAGTGGGCGAGGAAAGTGGACGGATCGATGAATCGCTTGTCGATACGGCGGTCTTCTACGAGAAGGAGGTCGATAGGCGTATCGCCCTTGGTACGAGCTTGATCGAGCCGGCAATGATCCTGGTGGTCGGCGGGGTGGTGGGATTTATAGTTTTTGCAATGCTGTTGCCGATTCTGACGGTGTCGAGTTCAATCCAGTAACGAAATTCTTGTCAATCGCGGGGGTTCTGGGAGAATGGCGGAAATCGGAAGGCTCGTCGGGAAGGATGAATATGAAGAAGCTGAATAGTAAGGCGGGGTTCACTCTGATAGAGGTGCTGATCGTGGTGATCATTCTTGCGTCTCTTGCTGTGATGGTTGCACCGTACCTGATGGACCTGCCGGATCGCATGAAGTCCAAGATTGTGCTCGCCGATATGCAGTCGATGGATACGGCGCTCAAGGTGTATAAGCTCGAGAACGGCGCGTACCCCAAGGACCTGAACGACCTGTTGGTGGTCCCGCCTCAAGTGACGGGCAGGACGACGCCTTACCTGGAGCGCGATCCGCTCGATCCCTGGAGCCAACGCTATCAGTACAGGCATCCGGGGACAAAAAGCCGGGTTGGGTACGATCTGTTCTCGTCCGGCCCGAATCGTGTCCCCGAAGACGGGGAGAACGATGATATTGCAAACTGGAAGCCCTCTGAGTAGCCGACGCACTCCGCCCGTTCGGGATCCGGGCCAGGCAGGCATCACCCTGGTGGAGGTGCTTGTTGCGGTGGCCATCCTCTCGATGGGTGCAGTGATGATCCTGTCGGCCTATGGGATGTCGGCATCAGCTCTGGCTTCAGCGCGCGATAACCTCTCTGTGCATCTGCTCCTGAAGGAAAAAATGGACGAGATGATACGGACACGGGGGGTGTCGGGCGGCTCGGGAAGACTGGCCGGGACCGAGGGGGACCTGGAGTGGACGGTGCTGGAGACACCCGTCCAGAGCAGTGAAGGGGCGGACCTGAATCGTGTCTTGGTCACGGCCCGAAGATTACCGGACGGCGCGCAATATTCCCTTGTTTCTTACGTTCGCGTGGCACGTCGGGAATAACGGATTCATGATGGATTTGTCTCACACCAACAAATGCTCCTTGCGGCGATTGCGTGACAGGCACCCGCCAGCCACAGGCTTCACACTGCTGGAAGTGCTGATTGTGGTCGCGATATTGGTGGTGCTGATGACGGTGACGGCATCGGTGTTCTTCTCGGGGTTGTCGGTGTGGGGGAAGGCGCGTTCGATCAATGTGGGCACGATCGATGCCCTGATCTGCATTGAATATTTCGAACGAGACCTGCGTAACGCATCGCCGTTCTACTCAATTGAACTCCGGGGCAGGAGCGAGTTGGTGTCTTTCCCACAGGTGCTTGAAGGGGGGTACGGAGATTCTCCGGTAAGACAGGTGCGGTATGAGTTTGACGAGAGGACCCGCACGGTGGCTCGATTCGTGAGTCCTTTTCCAATGGGTGGCGGCGAGCCGGGAGCAGAGCTGCTCGTAAGCAATGTGAAGTCGATGCGGCTGCGCTATGCGCCGGTTCCGGAAGTGGGGAGTTCGGCGCTGCGCTGGCAAGATGTATGGGAAGGCGGGCATGCGACCTGGCCCGCGGCTGTGAGGATTGACCTGGTCCTGGACGAAGCGGGGGAGGGGAAAACGATCAGCCGGACAATTGATCTGCCGCTGCGAATCGAGACGCTGGACGAAGAGGAGGCGAAGAGGTGAGCACGCCGCGAAGTGAGCCGCAAAGTGAACGCGGTCGGAACAGTGGGAGTGTTCTGATAATCGTGGCGTGGACACTGCTGGCGCTGAGCGTGCTTTCACTTGCGGTCTCGGTTCATGTGTCGGCAAATCTGAGGACGGCAGGCAGCCTCGCATCACGATGCGAAACATATTACGCGGCTCGGGCTGGCGTGGCGGTTGCAATTGCGTCGGTCTCCGGCGAGACAAACGGATGGGATGGGTTCGAAGAGCCGTGGCATGGTGACGAAAAGAGATTCAGTCGGGTCCAGGTGGGCAGGGCGATGTTCACTGTGTCGTGCTCTAACAGATGGGATGAAGCTGGTTCAGTATCGGCGCTCGGGCTGGTGGACGAGGAGGGCAAGGTGAATGTGAACGCGGCAACGAACGCGCTTGGTGCGGAGTTGTTGCGCTCGCTGATGGAGCTGGCGGGAAACATGGATCGGGATGAGGCAGAGCGAATCGCTGCATGTGTGGCAGACTGGATAGACGGGGACGATGAGCCGAGGAAGAACGGTGCGGAAAACGGCTACTACATGGGACTGGGCCGACCGTACCGGTGTCACAATGATCGAATTGATTCGCTGGCTGAACTTCGCTTTGTTCGAGGCATAAATGGAGAGCTCTTTGAGAAGATTCAAAAACACATGACAGTGTTCGGAACGAATGTTAGCATAAACATCAATACGGCGAATAGGACGGTGCTCGCGAGCTTGACCGGGGCCAACGGATCGACGCCTCGTGACGTGTGCCGGGCGGTTGCGGAGAGGATTGTGGAGTTCAGGGAACGGGGAAATAGCCTTAAGAGCCTTAAGAAAAGAGAGATTAGAAACGAGCTGTTCGGCCCGAATGATCCCAGCGGTGGGGAGCGTGCGGAATGGGCTGCCCTGGAATGGCTCCTGAATCACAGAATGGTGGCTGTACATTCCCGGCATGTTTGTGGTATATCAACCGGCAGATCTGCCGGGACGGAAACGGAAACCGCCGACAGGTGCATTTCCTTTGTCTACGACCGGAAAAGAAACGAGATGCGAGCGTGGAATGAGCGGTAGCGTGCCAAAGAAGAGCAGTGCGATCGTTGTGGTCGAGACTGCAAGAGACTACGTGAAGATCGTGCAGGCGAATCGGTCTGGTAAGGGCCGACAGGTGGTTAAGCTACACCTGCATAAGATCGACCGGAGCCGTGAGGACGTGGCGTCGGATGTGATGGGGGTGCTTCGCAAGCTGAAGATGGGCTTCGTTCCAGTGATCGCGTGTCTGCCGCGACAGTCGGTGAATGTTCGGTTCCTTGAAATACCTTCAACAAATCCAAGTGAAATAGATGACATGGTGGAGCTGCAGATCGACCGCCAGACGCCGTATTCAAGGGACGAAATTGTAGCGGATTACCGAATCGTCGGGCCGGGTAGCAAAGGCTATACGAAGGTGATGCTGATTATCATCCAGCGAAGCCAGATGCGCCATCGGTTCGTACTGCTCGAAAAGGCGGGCGCTAATGTGAACAGTATGTGTGTGAGCTCGGAGGGAATCCTGAGCTGGTTCCATGCGGCAATGGGAGGGGCGGGTGCGAGGGGAACGCATATACTGCTCGACGTGGATAAGGCATACACGGATCTTACAATTGTCTCGCGCGGACAGCTGGTCTTTACGAAGAGCATCCGTATTGGTGCTGAGCAGCTTAAGAAGGACTTCGACGGCTGGAAGAACCGATTCCTGCAGGATGTGCGGCATTCGGTGGAGATCTATCGTGCGGAGTCGCACGATGATAGCGTCGTGCAGCAGCTTGTTCTTACGGGCGTGGGGCCGGGAATCGAGGGCCTCGAGAAGATGCTTTCAGAGGAACTATCACTTGCGGTGCAGTCGATTGACGCCCTGCATCGGATTCAACATGGCAGCGGCTTGCCGGACCTGACCGGCGAAGATTATGCGGATGTGTCTTTTACCGCACTTATAGGCATGGCGATCTCGCCCGAGACCTTGGAGTTCAGCCTCGTGCCCGATACCGTGCGACGCCGCCGAAGCCTGGCAGTAAAGGCCCGTGTGCTCACTGCTATGGGTGTGTGGCTGATAGTCGTAATGGGCATGTCTTCACTGTGGACGGCGACCGCGATGCAGAAGAAAGTGATTAATCTGCTGGGCCTGGACCAGATGATAAAGGATATCGCAGAAGAGGTGGAAGATGTTCGAAAGAAGAGAGAAACAACGCTGATGATCATGGACCGACTGGATAGCAGTCATGCACCGGTGAGCCTGCTGCGCGAACTGCATCGAGTTACCCCGGTGACGATAGGATATGACTCGATCTCGATCGAGGAAGGGCGGAGAATGATCCTGCGGGGACGGGCAACTGGATATCAGGATGTGAATACCTTGAGAAGTAACCTCGACGACAGTGAAGTGATTCCCCCGGACGTTAAGCCGGGCCCGGCAAGGAAACAGGATGATCTGGTGCAGTTCGAAGTGGTGTGCAGCTCTTCGTCAGAAGGAGGAACACCATAATGGCGGGACTCAACATCGATAGATTGTCATCCCGAGAAAAGACGCTCTTTGTGCTGTGTGTCGTGACGATCATGTGCACGATCGTGGCAAGACTCGTGGTGCAGCCGGTGCGACTGCAGTTCAGGGAGTTGTCCGTGAAGATTGACTCAGCCAACGCGGTCTTGTTCGGCAATAAGGCGATAGTTGCGCAGAAGGATAACATCGAGAAGTTGTGCGAAGATTACAGGGAGTATGTCACGGCGGTGACGCCAGCGCCGGAGGTGAACGTTGAACAGGAAATATTCAACGAGATAGAACGCTGCGCGGACGACTCTGAGGTCGCCGTTCTGGACAGGAAACCTCAGGGGGTCGAGGAGCAAGGAATCTTCAGGGAGCACCTGGTGCGGGTCGAGATCGAGGCGCCAATGCCGAGATTGATGCAGATGTTCTACAAGCTTGAGCAATCGACGCAGCTGTTGCGAGTGCGCAAAATGGATCTGAGCCCAAGCGCAAATGATAAGACGGGACTGGTCAAGGGAGTCCTCGTTGTCTCGAAGATTGTTACGGCCTGATCGCCAGAACGGGAAGCAGCACGATGGCCATGAATGATGATGCTACGTCGGAAACGCAGCTGTTGACAAGACAGAGCGAAACAGACCTCGCCCACAAGAAGGACCTGGCTGTGGCCAGGGACATGGTGGAGCATTACATTACGATTGAACGGCGTCGTAATGTGAAGGCGCTCTGGTGGATCTGTACGATCTTTCTGCTGGTTGTTGTCGCAGTCTCGGCCATTGTGATCAGCGTGGGTCTTATGCTGGTGAATGAGTCGAGGCTGTCGGCAGAAAGCGCCGAGGAAGCGTCCGAGAAGATAAAGGGCTTTGATGCGGCGGTCGCCGGCGTGGTGACGCAGGTCGGCGAGATGAACAGCAGGACTGCAGAACTCTCAAGAACCGTTGATGCAGACCGCGCTGCCCGTGAGGATGAACGCGTGATCTTGAGGGAGGATCTGAAGCGATTCAGCGTGTGGCATGACGGGAAGCTGTCGGGCGTTCGGGATGCGGTGGCTACCGTAGCAGACCTCCGAAAAAGACTCACCGAAATGGAGCAGTCTGACGCAGCACGGAACAGTAAGCTGAATGAGATTGAACAACGATACGCGGAACTGATAACGGGTAGAACGAAGATAGAGAATGGGCCACCCCCGAAGATGAATGACATGGCCGTCGATGTGGCCGCCGCTCCAGCCAATCTGCCGCCGATCCCGGTACCGGCCGTGCCGGGAGGTGCTGGCGAGGGTGTTACGTATCCAGATGGCACCAGGTATGAGGGGGAGATGCGTGACGGGAAGAAGCATGGGCAGGGAACATTCACTTTTGTCAATGGCGATAGGTATACTGGAGAGTTTGTAGACGATCTGCGTGAGGGTCAGGGCACCTACTATTATTCGACGGGTGATAGCTATGTCGGCCCGTTCGTGAAAGGCAGACGACACGGAGCGGGCACGTACTACTACGTCAATGGCGATGTCTTTCAGGGGCCCTATGCAGACGGGAAAATGAACGGGCGAGGCATCTACACCTGCGCCGATGGCCAGAGAATCGACGGTGTATGGCAGGACGATGTCCTGGTGCAATAGTAGCCCGAATCCGTTGTCAGCGCATTAACTCCATTACTATCCCGCGCCCCACAAGCGGGACAGGTACATGGAATTCCATGAATCGGCGCATCAGGGGATCTGTCTCTCCGATCAAACGCTCACTGGTTGACCTTCTCCCCATGATGGCGGCATGCGGGCCGCCTGCGGCCTGCCAGCGGAGCATTGCATCGCGAGCGTCGGAACTGATCGTGGTGAGATCCGAGCGATATTGTTCAGTGCATTTGTCGCATACGACCCCGCCACCGGAAGGCGAGAACGAAAATAACCCGTCCGAAGAGGCTGGTGTGCCGCCGCACTTTACGCAGGACGAGAGCCTGGGCGCAAACCCGACGCTGCCGGTGGCTTGAATCTCGAACCACAGGATCGACGACCTGTCGACGGGGTTGGCGCACAGAAAGTCCAGTGAGTAATCAAGCAGTGAGTAGAGAACCGGCCCGGACTCTCCGGCTTCAGTGAGCTTTGACGCGAGTTCACAGAAGTAGGAAGCTGCGGCCGCCGCCCTCCATTTGTCGCGCAGGACGGGCCTGGTGCTGGTGGGCGAACATTCGCGCATCACGTGACTCCCGTTTCGCTCTCTGGCGTAGAATAGAACTTCGCAGGAATAGAAGAGGTCATATTGCCCGAGGAAAGAACTCTTCGGCCGTGCCGCACCCTTGACGATGGTGGTCAGTTTCCCGTATTCACGCGTAAGCCATACGGCAATCTGGGATGTGCGGGAAAACTGGAGGACCCGCAAAACAATTCCTTGTGTACGAAGTATCATGAAACACCCCGAGTGCGGGCGATCGCCCTGTTGCCGTAAGTGCCTGCTAGAACCTGGCGAACATCCCGACAAGCACCACTGTGACAATGAAGTAAAGAACCAGGCCGAAAACGTCTGTGGCTATAGTCACGAAGGGACCCGAAGCAACGGCGGGATCTATCCGCATCTTATGCAGTACCGTCGGCACGAATGCGCCGAACACTGCGGCAAAGGTCATGGCGAGGAAGAGAGCGATGGCTACAATAATGCCCATGTGAAAGGGAAGCAGGATAACGCCGTGTGCAGCTTCTGCTGGTTCGCCTGTGAGAAATCGCACCCACAATGTGATAACGATCCCGCAGAAAGACCCCATGACGGCTCCAACTGACATCTCCTTCAGCAGTATGCGAACAAGACTGCGCCCTCGCATGAGACCAACAGCAATACTGCGCACCACCAGCGTCGACGACTGTATTGCCGTATTCCCGCCCATTGCCAGTACCGTGGGCACAAATGCTGCCAGGACCAGCGTTCGCCGCCCGGCCTCCGTTTCCCCCCCCGAAAGGTGGGCATGGAAATGCTTCAATATTACGCTGACTATGAAGCCACCGAATAGAGTGACCATCAGCCAGGGCAGCCTCGCAAGGCAGGTGCGCCATACGGATGTGTCCTCGAGCTCGATGTCGTCCGAACCGGCAAGCCGGAATATGTCCTCGGAGGCCTCCTCCTGA
>SPBP01000378.1 GCA_004525935.1 Lentisphaerales bacterium
ATGGTTGGTACCACGTGTGGGGGCGTGGGGTAAACCGCGGTCTGATATTTGAGGATGAGGCAGACAGAAAACGGTTCTTGGAGATTCTGGGGGCGAGCACGGAACGCTACGGGATACTGGTCCATGCATACGTGCTGATGGACAACCACTATTTATGTGGAGCTCCACATAAATAGTGTTATGTGTAGCTCGTGATTATGTGGAGTTGATCTGCTTTTTTCTTGATTTGCTCATCATTTCATCCCTCTTTCAGTAATTCACTGCACATAATTCCGAGCCCTTGGCAAGATGATTGAGCCACTGAAGCACATGCGGCCGGTGCCATGGGGCCTTCTTGCTGATCTTGGGTGCCGGCGTCTTCTCAAGCATCTGGCGCTTAGTCTCCATGTCGATTTCGACATAGACATGCGTCGTGTTGAGATCGGCGTGACCGAGCCAGTAGCGGACCATGTTGATGTCGTTTCCGGCACGCAGCAGGTGCATCGCGGTCGTGTGCCTGATCCGGTGAGGATTCAGTGGTTTGGCCTCTATACTCGGCTGTTTCGCCTGTGCCTGAGCCCCGTGCTTGCGGGTGACATGGCGGATGCCGAAGCGGGTGATTGGGCCACTGTTGGCGTTGAGAAAGACCTGTTTTGTTTCCGCCGTGATTGGATGGCGCTCCTTGATGTAAGAGTCAAGCGCATTGACCGTTTCAGGCCAGAGCGGGCAGGAACGGTTCTTGTTGCCTTTGCCATGTAACGTGACCTGTGCAGCGTCACCCAGGCGCAGGTCACTCAACTCCATGTTGATCACTTCACTGACGCGTGCGCCGGTGTTGTACAAGAACAGAAGCAGAGCCCGGTCCCTGATACCGGTACGTGAGTTGATCTCTACTGCATCAAAGACCGCCTGCATCTCCTTTTCTTCAAGATACTCAACCATTTTGTGTTCAGTGCGCTTGAGAGGAATGGACCGTATTTGCTGACTTTGCAGCACCAGTACCGGTTCTTCTCGCGCGATGAACGCGAACAGACTGCGGATCGCCGCCAAGCGGGCATTGCGCGTGCGCGCCGTGCAGTCGCGTTGCTGTTCGATGTAATCAAGGAAGTCGAGCACGACCTTTTCTGTGATATCTTCGATGTTCAGGCTGTCGACCGACTTCTTGAGCCTATCGGCCACGAAGCAGAGCAACAGCTTGATGGCATCGCGGTAGGCGCGGACGGTGTCTTCCGAATGGCCTTTTTGTACGGGCATGTAGTGGCTGAAGAACCGCTTCAGTATTGGGGCTATAGCGTGAGTCATGATCGTGATCCTTTCGAGACAAGATTCTTGAGGTAGTGGTCGTGAAACCGCCGGTCGACTTCACCAAGGAGTTCGGCCGTCGGTTGCAAGTAGACTTGGGTGGAACTGATATTCACGTGGCCCATGTACGTGGCCAGTGCCGGGAGGCGGGCGTTGACATCCTCGCCGTCCCGATACCACGCCAGCAGCCTACGGACTGCGAACGAGTGGCGCAGGTCATGGATGCGAGGTCCCTTGCGGTTGTCGTGCATAATGCCGCATTTTCGCAGGAGGTCGCGGTACGTCTTGTGAACGGTTGGATGACACAAGCGCTGACGGCGCTCGTTGAGCAACAGCGGCGCGTCCTGCGCGTTCGGTTTCTTGCCCATCCGTCGATCGAGGTACTGCTCAAGCGCGCGTGACGTCGAACGGCTCAACACGACCCAGCGGGACTTACGGAACTTTCCCTCGGCGATGTACAGCCGTCGTTCGTCGGGGAGGAAGTGTTCGATATTGAGCGCGAAAGCCTCCCCGATCCGGATGCCCGTACTGTACAGCAACCCGATCAGCGTTTGGTAGGTGTGAGGCCGTAACGACCCGGGAGGCGGCAGCTTCGCGGCCGCGCTCAACAGCGTGCCAACCTGCTCGTGTGCAAAGATGTATGGTCGCTGTGCCTGTTGCCACGAAGGCGAACGGATCGATTCGGGGATGTAGCTGAGCGGATCGGCGCAAGCCAGGTATTCGCATAGCTGCCGAACAACACAGAACCGGTTGCCTTGACTTCTTGGAGCAAGGCGTGCGAGGTTCTGCTGATAGTGCTCACAGATCTCACGCGTTAGGCGTGACTGTTGCAGGTCTTGCTCATCCAGAAAGCGATCGAAGTAACCCAGCAGCCGTGCCTGGCTGTGATAATCGGTGCCCGAAAGCTGCCGCAGGCTGATGAATGTTTCGATCTGCGGGGCCAGGCAACTGCAAAGTGTCCATGCACTCATGACCGCACCTCTTCCGGCCACTCCAAGGCCACCTGGCTCAGCGCGTTGAAGTCGACCTTCGTGTAGATGAAGGTCGTGGACAGGTAGCGATATCCGAGGACATCAGCGACAGCTTTGAAGGGGTGCCCGTCAGCAACCATCCTCGTCGCAAAGGCATGGCGAAAAACGTGCGATCCCTTGCTGGGCACCTCAAGCCCCAGCGCAAGGATGTGACGCCGTATGATCTCCGATAGCGAACCGCTTTCCCGGAAGGGGCGATAGGGCGCCCGGCACGTCAGGAACACTTCGCCAAAAGCGCTGTGCGGACGTCCGTTTCGCAGGTAAGCGAGTAAGCTCTCGCCCACGTCAGCGGTCAGGGGTAGCAGACTGTCTTTACCGCCTTTAGTTGCTCTGAACAGGATCCGGTCTTGCGACCAGTGGATATCATCGAGACACAACGCACGGATTTGCCCTCCCCGCACGCCATAGGTATACAGCAACGTCAGGATGGCGAAGTCGCGGCGACCGACATCGGTGGTGCGGTCGACCGACTCAAGAACCTTGTGCGCCTGCGCTTCGGCAATCCCGCGTGGCACCCGCGCCAGCTTGTAAGTGCGTAGCGTCGGTAC
>SPBP01000434.1 GCA_004525935.1 Lentisphaerales bacterium
ACTGCGTCCGCCTTGCGGCGGACTACTGGGCCCAGTCTACAAGCCAAGCCGCATCACCTGCGGCTCGAAACCATATGCATGAATATCCAGTTGTCAAAGAACAAAATACCTCATCCCTGCTCCCCATCCTTAAAAGGAGCGGCCGAGGTACCGCTTAAAGAACTGTCGAAACTACTCTTTAGATACGCGAAGATATGATGTTCACGATTTGCAGTCAAGTCTATTTCAAGAAGTTTCTCGGGATGATCCCGGTCCCGTCAGGCTCGCCAAATCTCGTCAAACTTGACACATCAATTCCCACCCATATAAGGTGAGCCCATGCATCCCGAACTCATCGTTGCACTCGACGTCCCTGACGCAGAGAAAGTCGGCGCGGTCCTGAGCTTGCTGCCCCCTGAAATACGCTTCTTCAAGGTCGGACTCGAGCTATATACGGCCTCCGGGCCGAAATCAGTGCAGATCCTCAGGGCCGCAGGAAAACACGTATTCCTTGACCTTAAGCTGCATGACATCCCGCGAACCGTTGCACGCAGTATCACCACTGCTGCACAACATGGTGTAAGCCTGCTGACACTCCACGCCGCCGGTGGCAAGGATATGCTCCGTGCCGCGGCGGACGCAGCAGCGGGGCTGGGAGAACACCGGCCCCGCCTCCTCGCGGTAACAACCCTTACCAGCCTCGGCCCCGAAGATCTACGGGATATCGGCGTCACCAGGTCGCTTGCTGAGCATACTCTCGCGCTGGGACGAATGGCTGTTGCTCAGGGAATCGATGGACTTGTCTGCTCCGTGCACGAAGCAGAGCAGTTACGTAAAGAGCTTGGTGCTGCGCCGATCCTTGTAACACCCGGCATCCGTCCTGCCGGATCCCATGTGGGTGACCAGAAACGGGTTGCGACTCCCGCATCCGCGGTGAATGCCGGGGCAAACTTCCTCGTGGTCGGACGTCCAATCATGGAAGCAGACGATCCCGCGGCAGCCGCGCGCATCATCCTTGACGAGATAGCTGCCGCATCCACTGCCAGGTAAGTCCCGCACTCCCATGGTTGCATCACAGTATCTGGCGGTTAGCCTCCCAGTAGTTTGCGATCGGTTTTCCGTGGTCGCCTTCGGCGTGAGTGAGTGCTTGGCGTGCCAGCAGCTTGCATTGCGGATTTGGTGCGAAAGCCGATGGGGCCATTGCACATCATCCGCTGCGTTCTCGCGGGTCGTGCGTATGCCAATACAGCCCTTCCCCGCGACGCCTTGCGCCTGACGCACTCTGACCCCATCGTTTTCGCAGTCCGTCAGCCGACGAACAGCCAAATCCGCAATGCGGTTGCGCCCCAACTTAGCCTTCGGCCCGCAAGCGCACCTCCTGGCTACGTCGGGAGGGGTCTCTGACCTGACGGGACACGGCTTGGATTCCGTTACCATCCGCGGAGAAACTTGGAAGTTGGATACTCCTTGTTGGACATTGGATATTTGCTCAGTTCCTAAACGCTGAACACTCGCTTACTCACACACGTCGTTCTTTGCGACTTCTTGTGGCTATGCACTTCCCCTGAACTCTGAACACTTCGGTTACCCCCATCATTTTCGCAGCGTTCGCACCCGGCCAGGTTACCTCCCTTCGGATCGGCCGGGAACTACCTTTGCCTGCGGGAAAAGTCACGAGTTCCTTCCTGCGAGCCCGGTCCCTTAAGGCCACAGCCCGGCCGCAAGCCGAAGGTGTTCAACAGTCAGAGTTCTGGAACTGCCAAGAGCCACACGCCTTGTACCGTCAGGCTAAACACTATCCTGCCGGGACAGGGCTGTTTGGCGACACAGGCAGCTCCCCCTGACACCCGACACATTCCGTCTTCGAGGACGAGGACGAGGACGAGGACGAGGACGATTTCTGGTCACACCCCCACACTCCGACACTCCCATACACTGGCAGTTCCCTACATAACAAAGCGGCTGTGAACCATTCAGGTCCACAACTGCTGTCTTTCGCCGCTTCACAAATACAGAATGCCAGCAGCCTGTCGGACTTCCCGCCAGAGGCGGGTCTGCTTTTGGCACGATCCGCTTTGCTCCAAGTCCGCCATGCTGCTAGAACGGCAACTTTATCTTCTTCTTAAGATCATCCGCCGGGCTCTTCTTCTCTTCCCCAGCAGCCGGCGCATCATCCTTCTTAAGAATTCCGCCAAGCGGATTCCCGGATTTCTCGTCGCCGCCCGGCACCTTGATCATCGAAGCCGGATCAAGCTTCTGGCCGCCATCACCATCCTTCTTGCCACCAATCAGCCCGCCCAGCGCGCCCTGCACCAATGCGCCGGCATTCTGCGCGACGTTTTGCTTCACCGCCTCAAAAAGCACATCCCCGATGCCATCGACATCAGGCTCGGCAAGTGTGCCACTGACACCCAGGGGCAGAATCAGAACCGGC
>SPBP01000449.1 GCA_004525935.1 Lentisphaerales bacterium
GGGGTATAGAACTCCCCGGCCTTCTTGCCGGCCTGCGCGGCGAAGCGGGCGATGAGGTATTCGTACACATCGCCCACGATGTCCATGTGACCGATGCGCTCGGGGCGGAGGTCGAGCTTCCCGCTGCCGAAGTCTTCGAGGAGCGTCTTGAGTCGCTGGTTGCGCTGGCGGGCCTTGCCGAGATTGGACTCGCTGTTGAAGTCGATGTTCCGGAAGACGTTGTGGAGCTTGGACTTGTTGGCATCCTCAATCTTCTCCAGAACGGTATTGATGAGTTGGCCGATGTCATTTTCATCGCGCCGAGCGTAGAGGGACTCGAAGGTGCAGTCTGCCTCTATGGTGAAACGCTCGCGTGACATGGCGCGGTCGATACGGACTTGATCACCGGCATACTTCTTCTCGAACTCGGCCAGTTTGGATTTTCGGATGTCGCTGAGGTATTTGACGAAAAGCAAGGTGAGGATGTAGTCCTTATACTGACTGGGGTCGATCACGCCCCGGAAGGTGTCGCAGGCTTTCCAGACGACGTTGAATATCTCGCTGCGGAGTTGTCCGTTAGGCATGGTGGGCGTCCTCTCCTTCAAGTATGTCAGCCATTCCTGGCTGACACTCGTCGTGCGGATGGTCAGGCAGGAATGCCTGACCTACTTGTTTGGCAAGCATCATTGTGACGGCATTGATCTGCGTCCCGCGGCTTCGCTGGAGCTCGTCGAGCAGCGTGGCCTCGCGGAGCGCGAGCGCGTGCAGTTCGACGATCTTCTGCTGGTCGGGCAGCGGGGGGAGCGGGATGTCGATGTCGGCCAGGTCTGACTTCTTCATGACGGGCATGCGGGCGCCAACGCCGGCGATGCGGTCGAACACGCGGCGCGTGTGCGGATGGTTGAGAAACCAGTTGAGATACTTGGGGTTGATATCCGCTGACGGGGTGAGTACGTAGAAGTAGCTGGCGGCGAGGGTCGGCGCTGGAAGCGGTCCAGGCTTGTAGGCGAACTTGTTGACGCCCTTGGCGAGGAAGATTACCGCATTGGGATGGATCGTCTGATCCTTCCGCATGTCGCCAGGGGCGAAACGAGTGAGCTGCTGTGTGTCGATAGCGGTGCGGGTGTTGTCGAAATCGCGGAGCTGAATGAGGCAGAATCTCCCGTCGACGGCTTCCTCTATCTTACTACGGGACAGATATCCGGTGCGAATGCCGATCAGCTGGCCTAGCTTTGCGTGTCTGGTCATACTTGACTCCAAGGCCGGAGGGAGCACCTCCGGCCCTGCGTTTCTTTCACCGTAACTGCTCAGGTGGCCACAGTAAGTCAGCCATTCCTGGCTGACTCTCTGCTGGCGTAAGCGGGTCAGGCAGGAATGCCTGACCTACGTGGCGTGAAACACGCCCATGCCGCTGGGCTACCTGAGCAGTTACCTTTCACCTTCGTGTTGACCGCTGTTCTTGATCTCGAGGCCGTCATGCGCTACCGTCTTCTTACCACAGAATCGGGGGCAGCACTTGCCAGCCTCGTTTCGCTGACGCCGCTCGGGACTGAACCGGGCGGCGTTTTTTGTACAGTACACCTGCAACTTCAGGAACTGTACTCTATCGACGCGAGTGACGCAAGCACTAATTGTATCGATCTTGGTATGGTTGCAAAGCAACCGTTAATGGATGCGCCTGAGTGTTCGACCCACTGATTGCCAGAACTGACTTGCACCTCGGATCTGACGCCAGTCGTGGAACATGCTGCTTGGCGTCCGAGCGCGCCAGCGGAGATTTCCGCGGAGTTCCGGGCACGTTGCCCTGCAACGAACTCGGAACGACCCCAGTGAAGGCAAGCCTAGCCTGCCTGCTCGTCCGATGGCTGCCAAGCAGACGGCGGGGCTCTTCGCTGAGAAACGGTTGGCATGCAGGATTGCGGCTGCGGCAAACGGGACAGCCGGGGCGTGGAAGGGTGACAGGGCCACGATCCCGGCGGCACGATTGACGCAGACGACATGCGGCCGCTAATCGAGATGCGCACAGCGACAAGCAGGATGGCTCCCGGAGCTTGCGAGGACAGACAACCTGCTTCTGGCTGTGCGCCTTCCTTTTAGGGGCCGACAGGCCGGGGTGTTTCTTGGAGCAGCCTGTGCGGCGATGGGCTGTCCGACAGACCGGTTGCCATCAGCAGAATGTGCAGGGTATCCGGTCTGTCTGATTCATGGTGATGTCCGCCTCGGGTAACGCCATATGGCATTCTTCGAACACCATATGTCTACACTTGCTCCATTTGGCAGGACACACAACCTGTAGGGGCAACTGCCAAATGGCTCA
>SPBP01000370.1 GCA_004525935.1 Lentisphaerales bacterium
GATTTCCGCATGTAGTCCATCCGGCCTCCCCCTTTCTGCCACTGCGAGAGGCAAGAAATTCAAGGCATGCATGCTGGATATTGGTCTGCAGCAATGTCTCTGTGAGGTCGCTGTCGATGTGGCGCTGACGCAGAGCAACTTGCTGGCAATCTATAACGGGCAATTGGCTGAACAATTTGTTGCCCAGGAGATGCTTGCGTGGCAAGACTCTGACCTATTCTATTGGGCACGTGATGCAAAGAGCAGTAGCGCGGAGGTGGACTACTTGACTGTTCGCGGTGGTGAGATTTGTCCCGTGGAGGTGAAATCCGGGCCGGGTGGCCGCTTGAAGAGCCTTCATCTATTACTCAAGACCTACCCGAATTGCCGTCAGGGCCTGATTCTTTACAGCGGCCCTTACAGAGAATTGCCTGAACAGAAACTGACATTCTTGCCACTCTATTGTGCGGGTACTATTGGTGAAGCATAAGCGTATGGTGTAACATAGAACCCCTTCCGAAAAGCGCCTTGAGAATACAGGAACAGCAGTGATATGATTGCGCTGGAAGATGGCATTGGATATTGGAGCATTCAGGCATGATTCGTCAGTTCAAAAATCGGAATTTCTATATCGTCCTGTGCGCGGACCTGGTTAGTTTTGCGGTGTCCCTGTTGCTGGCATATGGCATTCGCTTCGCCTTCGAAATTCCGCCCTATGAATTGTACCGGTTCTTTCTAATCCTTCCAGTAGTCTTCGTGGTGAAGACGGTCGTATTCGCGCTTGCTGGTGTCTACAAAGGCATGTGGCGTTACACCAGTATCCCGGATGCCATTCGCATCGGCAAAGCGTCTGTGATATCGAGCCTGGCAATCATAGCTGGCCTGACGTTGGTCCATCGGTTCCAGGGCTACCCGCGTTCGGTCTATGTCGCAGACGGAATCTTCACGGCTTTTCTCTGCGCCGGATTCAGGATCGGTATTCGACTGCTCTCTACCCGACGTACGCCGCTTTCCGCGTTGTTCACCAGCGAGACGAACGACAGTGAGCACGTCCGTGAGGTGCGCTTGATTATCGTTGGCGCCGGAGATGCTGCTGCGGCCATCATTCGTGAGATTCAGGGGAACAGGAAATCGCAATTTGCTGTTGTAGCCTGCGCGGATGACGCACGCGCAAAACACGGGCAATCCCTTCTCGACATCCCCGTTTGCGGACCCATCAGTCGCCTTCCATACCTCGTGCGACAGTGCCAGGCTGACGAGATTCTCATCGCGATGCCGTCAGTGGGAGGCGGGGCGATGCGCGATATCATCGCCACGTGTAAGGCGACAGGCCTCCCATTCAAGACCCTGCCATCGCTCAGTGCGCTGGCAGACGGGCGTGTGAATGTTCACGACGTGCGTGACGTGAACTATGAAGACCTGCTCGGACGATCTGCCGTGCAACTGGACTGGACCGGAATTGGAAAATGCCTCGCCGGGAAGACGGTAGCTGTCACGGGTGCGGGTGGATCTATCGGATCTGAGCTTTGCCGCCAGATCATCAGGTTCAAACCGGCCGTTATCGTCTTGATCGAAGCCAACGAGTTCAATCTCTATACTATCGAAAAGGAACTCAGGGCGGAAGGTCACTTCGAGGCGCTTCGCCCGGCATTGGGGCGTGTCAAGGATCGCGAGCTGATGTCACATCTATTCGATAAGTATCGCCCTCACGCCGTCTTCCATGCCGCTGCAGCCAAACACGTCCCGGTAGTGGAAGACAACCCGTGGGAAGGTGTCCTCAATAACACGATCGGGAGCCAAGTGCTGATGGATGTGGCCGAGGAATACGGTGTCGAGCGGTTTGTGCTCGTCTCCAGCGATAAGGCGGTCCGACCAACAAGTGTCATGGGCGCCACCAAACGTGTGGCGGAGATCTTTCTTCAGTGCCGCAAGCCTGGGAAGACGCGGTTCATGGCGGTGCGCTTTGGGAACGTAATCGGGTCATCGGGAGCGGTGCTCCCCCTGTTCGAGGAACAGATCCGTGCTGGTGGCCCCGTAACGGTGACACACGCAGAGATGACACGCTTCTTCATGACAATTCCTGAGGCCTGTCAACTGATCCTCCAGGCCTGCGCCATGGGGGAGGGCGGAGAGATCTTTGTCCTCGAGATGGGGACGCCCGTCAAAATCAATGATATGGCGCGGGATATGATCCGTCTGTCAGGCAAGATTCCCGACGAGGACATTGAGATCAGGTATATAGGTCTGCGTCCCGGCGAGAAACTTTTCGAAGAACTCATCACTCATGGCGAGGGTATCGTTGCCACATCTCACGAAAAGATCATGGCGCTCAGGCGAGCGGAAGATACTGCCGCCGGCGCTTTAGAGCGGACGGCCCGCACGAATCTTGCCATGCTCTCAGATGCAGCCGCGACCTACGACAGCGCACGTATCATGGAAGCCCTTTCCAAGGTCGTTCCTGAATACACACCTTCCGGCGCAACTGCGGATTGCGCCGCATCCACTTCAGCGTAGCAGGCACAACGGCTTGCCCTCCGCTCGTCCTCTGCGGTTTTCCATCACTCCATCACTCCAACACTCCATCACTCCCTTGCCCTTGCCCTCCGCTCCGAGACATCGTACCGATGTCCGCCAGGCACTAGCGCAGCAGCCTCCGCAGACCATCGCGGATGAGACGCAGTGGGCGTATGATGTAATACAGGGGATAAGCCCACGCAGGCAGTGCGACAATGCTCCACTCGACGCTCGCCGGCACAAATAGCTGGCGGATGGTCATTCTCAACCTGTCACGAGCTCTTTCCATTTAATTCAGTCGATAACTCCTGGCAGCGGCAATGTCCGTGTCTCCCTTTTGAAAACTGCAAAGTGCCTCCGTCGCGACGGTTGCCAACCGGGCGACGGTGGGATCAGCATCTACCAATTCACGGATGAAGTCCGGCACGGCTGTGTTCAAGAGTTCCGCTGCCAGGTGAATTCC
>SPBP01000421.1 GCA_004525935.1 Lentisphaerales bacterium
AGCAATGTTCTCGACGCCATCAGATGGGTTCTTGGCGAGCAGAGCCCGAAGGCACTGCGTGGCAGCAAGATGGAGGACATCATATTCGGCGGCACTGATGACCGCAAGCCACTGGGCATGGCCGAAGTATCAATCACTTTAACCGACTGCGAACGTGTCCTGGGGACGGAATACAATGAAGTCACTGTGACCAGGCGCGTATATCGTTCCGGCGAAGGCGAGTACCGGATGAACGCTATCCCCTGTCGCCTGAAGGATATCCACCGGCTGTTCATGGATACTGGTATCGGTACGACTTCCTATTCTCTCATGGAACAGGGCCGGATCGATCAGATCCTGAGTTCGAGACCCGAGGACCGAAGGGAAGTCTTCGAAGAAGCCAGTGGTATAACGAAATTCAAGAGCGACAAGAAGGAAGCGATCCGCAAACTCGAGCAAACGGAAACGAACGTACTCAGGCTGACGGATGTTATTCAGGAAGTTAAGCGGCAGATTGTTTCGCTCAAACGGCAGGCGGGAAAGGCACGCCGCTACCAGGACCGGCATGTGGAGTTGCGCAAGCTGGACATCTTCCTGACAAAGAACAGGATTCGTTCTGCCGACGAAGAGGTTTCGCAGCTCAAGTCCAAGCTCACAGCGCTCGGCGATCAATTGGAAGCCACGCAGGCCGAAATGGCGGAGATCGAAAGGAACAATGTCCAGCTTCACCGGTCGCTGTCTGAAACGGAAAACGTGATCGAGTCGCTTGTTGAAGCCCGGGCCACCGCTACTTCCGAACTCGAACGGGCGAAGGACTCAATCCGGCTCAATACTGCCCGTATTGCAGAGGCAGAGAGTTTCTCGGAGCGGGAAACGCGGGAGATGGCCAACGCCTCATCTCACCTCGAGGAATACCGGAAATCCCTCACAGAAATGCAATCGTCCGTTGCGGCCGCGGCCGAAGAAACGGGCCGCGCCGAGCAGGATCGGGACGCGAAGGCAGCAATACTGGCCTCTCACGAGGAAGAAGCAGACAAGTTGAGACTCGTCCTCGAGAAATGCCAGACGGAACTGGTCGAGACGGAAACATCTCACTCGCAGCTGCAAAACGATCTCGTCCGTATGGATGCGGGCAAGAGGGCTGATTCCATCAGGAAAGAACGTCTCTCGGCAGAGAAACAAACGCTGGAAAAAGAAGTCAAGAGTTACGCCGACCGGCTCGCCAGGCTCCAGACCGAGATTCAGGCGCTCGACGAAGAGGCCGCGAGGCGCAAGCGCATGGTAGACGACGTTGCAAGGGCGTTGGCCGAGCGAGAATCTGAAGTGACAGCGGTACGGATCCAGTGCTCGGAGATTGAGGCGCAACTCTCCGCCGCGAAGGCGGGACAGGAAACGCTGGAAACCGACATGGATTCGAACGGTCTTGAGCCACAAACAAAATCGCTCATTGAGGAGGACGCCGGCAGAAGCATTATCGGAGCACTTGCTGACCTTATTGATGCTGAACACGCATACCGTCTGCCGCTTGAAGCGGCCGTGAGGACGTGGCTCGACGCGCTCGTTGTTGCAGGCGGGAACCAGGCCCTTGCCCTGATCCAGGAAGTCCGGCGCAGGAATGGCGGCACTCTCAGGCTGCTCGCCGCCGATGCGTCGGATCTGACTCCGCCTCATATTCCCGCATCGATCAACGGTGACCGTCTTGTCGATCACGTGAAGTACCCCGAGACCATTGCCACCCTTGTGAGACGCCTCCTGGGCAACGTGGTAGTTGTAGATGCGCTCGCTTCCCTGCCGCCCGATGCAGAACCAGGCCTCGTCTTTGTAACCCGTGACGGCTCAACCATTCTAGGCGAATACGCAGTCGAATTCCGCCCGCCCGGCAATGATGCCGCCAACCCTCTTGCACGCAAGAGACTTGTTTCCGAAATCAAGGATCGCATAACTGATCTAACGAGAAGGCTGGACGAAAGTCGTGCTCAACTCGACGGTTCCGGAGTCCTCACGCGGTCCGCGTCAGACGATCTACAGAATGCGCGGGCCGAAAGAGAAACACATGTCCGTAACCAGGCTCTCAAGGAAGGCGAGTACCGTACGGTAGAAGCCGGGGCTTCCCAGGCAAAGTCCATGCTCGAGACCGTCACCTGGGAGGTATCTAACCTGCTGGACGAAAGTGAAAAGGAAGGCGAAAACAAGGTCGCGATGGCCGCACGACTCGACGATCTGTCCCGGCGGCGAGACGAACTCAGATCAACAATCGGCGAACGCTACAAAGAAATCCAGACCATGGAACGGCAACGCGCCTCACTGTCGGCAGAAGCGATGGAGGCCCGACTCCGTCATTCTGAAGCAAGGCAACGCACCGCTCTTCTCGACGGGCAGCTTGAGCCCATGGTGAACCGCCTTGCCCAGCTCGAGGTCATGGTCACAAGCCGTACCGAAGGGCTGTCTTCGAGAGAGATGGACATTGCCGACCTCAAGCGACAGGTTGAGGAGGCCCGCAGCAGCATTCCATCACT
>SPBP01000425.1 GCA_004525935.1 Lentisphaerales bacterium
CTTCAATCCATTGCATTACAGCAACGGTCTCTTCGACTTTGTTACAGAAGCTCGTCATATATCCATATTATCCACCAGCGTCTGACGGGCACTCTCCCATTCGCGCGGCGGCGCTGTATCGTGAATCCGCTTACGCACCGCACGCAGATGCTTTAGTGCCCAGACTCCGGATCCCTGCCATGTGGACCACCCGGCAGCTTCGTCTGCCTCCAGGTTCACAAGATGCTGACCAAGAATTCCCGCTATGCCTCTTGTCACGATTATTGCCCTTGTCTCGTCAGTCTCCGTCTCTTGAAGATCAAGCAGCGCGATCAATGGTGGCAAAGCTTCAGGAGACAGGCTCTTCAGGCATATCGGCCGAAGGGCTCTGGATTTCCCCTCCATGACCTTGGCCACGTTGTATTTCGCACATAACAAGTCGTTCGGAGTGACAGCAAGAATCGTCAGTGCTATGCAGAATGCCAGGATGTCTTTCCGCGCAAGCCACATGAAGCTTCTGTTGGCGCGCACTTTGCGCACCATGATTGCGAGGCCGACACCTACCAGCACGGACCCATAGAGTCCGGTTATCCGCAGATGAGTCAGCCCGCTGTAGTCAATATACATCTGGAGTCGGCGAATTGCCCCGATAGCCAGCATCATGTTCTGCGCTGCCCACACATATGATATGACTTTCAGACGACGTGCCCCGGGATGGAAATTGAGCGCGCCGGCAAAGATGATTCCAAGAACAACTGTGCTGACAAACAGGCCCATGGTCAGCCACCCACAGCCCGAATACGTGTATTCAGTCCAGTTTATGCCGATGGGCAGGTCAGCTTTGAAATAGAGATACGTGGAATCAGTGCAGTTGTAGGCAAGAAACAGGATGTTCACACAGATCAGTGTCCAGAATGCAGCAGCATAGTTGCCCTTGTCGGGAGCCGTTTGCAGTGGAGCAGTTGTTGTCGCACTGAACTTGCTTACCAGTTTTGCGAGCCACGATTCTGTCATTGGCCGAATCAGTGCCGCGAACAGAGCAAGCCATGCCAACCAGATGAGCGCCCGGTTCAGCGAGATCAAATCGCCCAGGCACTCGAAGAACATGCGGACATTGTCACGCAGGGCCGCCACGAGTCGGCCTATTACCGGGTTGGCCGCGCTGAATATAAGAATGAACACGATGCAGACTCCCGCCGGAATCAACACTACGCGAAGGGGTATTCGTTTCGTTTGCCACCCCGCTGTTTCGGTCTCGTCTTCGGATGAGCGCACGTAAGCGGCAAGTACATGACCGAAGAGCCTTGCTGGCGCTCGTATTATCGTGCTACAGGCGGCCCACAGGGCTTCGAGTATTTGCCATTCGGGACGGTGCAGCTTCACTGCCAGGATCAGAATTGATGTCCATCCCACAACCTCGAGCAGCCACCAGTGCCGCCAAACCGCCATGAGACCTACAAGAATAACTACAATTGCGGGATAGAGAGCCTGCGACGCCGAGCACTTTCTGCGGACAACAATCAGCCCGACGACTGTGGCACTCAAGACACACGCAACACCTGTTCCGCCCGGCGCCTTGTACAGACACACGTCGGCAAGCGCGGCAAGAAGAAAGATAGTGGCCGTGTCCCATATTCGCACGGGAAGTCCAAACAAACCGGGCCCGTATGTGAGCAACATCTCCTCCCACCACGGGCTGTCCGGAAAAGCGACATCTTCTTCAGGTATGGGGGGCATCCCGGCTGCGTCGGCTCTTTCTTCAGCGAACTCTGTCATGACAGTTCTCCTCGTTGTGAACGAACTTCAGCCCTGGTTGATGTCGGTTTGTGTCACCTGCTTATCCCGTCGGAACCGGGGCAGGAATTGAGCAATGAGAAGGATTGTCATTCCCACACCCACACGCCCGATAAGGGCCAATACAACAGCGGTCGCAAGAAGTGCGAGACAGACAACAAATTGGAAAGTCTGGTATGGGACCATGATGCGTTCGCAGTCGCTTCGCCATTTCTTCATGCTGCGCAAAGCGCCCAACAGGAAAAGGAGCCCGGTCGCGAAGTAGAACAGTAAGCCAAAGTAAACAGAGGCCGGCTTGTACCCGCCCGTCACTATTTCAGCCGAGGCATGGGGCCGCTGGGCAAAGAAGAAAAGCATGCAGGTTTCGCCGAGATATGGAGCATGCCGGGGGTCCGAAAGGATCCGCGGACCCAGCAGACGCCCGTTCGGCAGTGGCCATGTGGCGGCAATGACCTGCGTGCCCAGCGTGTAAGCATGATCAAGTCTGCCGTTGATCTTCGCGGCGGCCAGCCCGAACGCGTTTGCAGCCGGGCTGAAACCGGCAATGATCGGGCCCGCATCAACGTCGTAGTACATGCGATGCGCCATGTAGCTGGAGAATTCCGGCTCAATCACTGCCGGGTATTCACGGAATCCGGCAGCCCACCACTTTCTCTGCCAGAAGTGCTCTTCATATGATCGGTAC
>SPBP01000089.1 GCA_004525935.1 Lentisphaerales bacterium
CCTCGGAGATGTGCGCGGGCACAACTTTATCGGTCTGGTCAAGATCGGCAGTTGTTCGGGCCACCTTGAGAATCCGGTCATATCGTACGTAGTTGTGAATGAAGGCAAAGACGCATGACAACTGCTGATATGCCCTCCAGAAATGGCAAGTTGATCGATTTGCTGAAGACACACGGAAAGCTCATTTGCGTTCTTGCAACAGTGTCGATTGTGCTGGTTTGCGGATGGCCTCCTTATGCCGCACCGAGAACCTTTGCTGATTCGGCAGGATATCTGACATACACAACAGCACGCCCTCCTGTCTTTGGTGTAATCGCACGGACACTCGGTCCCACTTACCTGCTTACCGTGCTTCAGTTCCTTGTTTCCGTCGCAGCCTGGGGCTTGCTTGGATATCTCCTCTGCGGAGTATTTGGAGTCATAGTACTGGCCGTGCTTTCATTATCCATGCCGGTATTGCAGTGGGATCATATGGTGCTCTCTGAGTCGATGAGCATCAGTCTTTGCGCGGCATCGCTGGCTCTTACTGTCATTCTGCTGAGGAATTGGCGGAAGAGATACTTGGTCGCCTGGTGCATAATTGTTGCCATGTTCGCCTTTACGCGACCAACAAACCTTTACTTCGTCCCATTCCTCGGAATTCCATTCCTGTTCCGGGGTCGGAGACAACTATTGTCAACAGGCTTGTTTCTGGCCGCACTGTTCGTGAGCGGCAATATATACCTCGCTATTTACAGTGCAGGCATTCAACGACAAACAATCACGAATGTCATCATGATGCGAATCCTGACGTCTCCCGCTAACACCAGTGATCTTGCCTTATCCGGAATGCCAACGAACGAGGTAGTCATGGGGTTCGCCGGCAAGCACCATCTCGCCAATGTTCAGGCCCTCTGTGAGTTATCGCCGGAGTATCATGATTGGATCACGACAACAGGTGGCGCCGCATACAAAAGGTGGCTTGTCTGCCATCCCAGGAATTACGTCGAGGCATGGAATCAGCTTATGGCGCGCATCGACAAGGTCAACGAGAGTTATGCCAGGACCATCGAGTTGAGGCAGATATCGTGGCACCTGGTACACTTCTACATAAGGATTGATCCTCCTCCTTCGCTCTGGGTGTTAGGTATCTGTGTCCCGATCCTCAGCTATGTCTTTCTGAAGAAGCTGACTCCTATCTCGCTGATGATTGTTCCTCTGATGATCGGTACAGTTGCGCAAGCGTTCGTGGGATATCATGGCGATGCTATTGAGGTCAACCGGCACCTTATCCTCGCCAGCATACTCTATAGGGTTACCTTCTTCGCGGTCTTGTGCTCAGCTGTTGAAATCGGCAGCGAGATCTACAAAGCCAGGACTTCCATGCAGACTGCAGACGCCGATGGCGCTGTCTTGGACAAAACGGGGCTGGCCTGAGCGCGGTGACATGGAACCATTTGTCAGCGTGAATTCCTCTTACAGTGTCCCTGGAATCACACCCACAGCTGCCTATCGAGCGTCCGATACTGGATAGCTTCAGAGATGTGCGCGGGCACAATATTGTCCGCGTGGTCAAGATCGGCAATTGTCCGGGCAACCTTCAAGATCCGGTCATAGGCCCGCGCACTGAGATTCAGCTCCGTCATAGCCATCTTCAGCAGGTCGCGAGCATCCGGACCGAGCTCACAGAACTTCTGCAGATCTTTCGCACGCATAGCGGCATTGCAGTGAACACTCTTTATTCGCTTGAATCGTTCCTTCTGGACTTCCCTGCCGGCTAGCACACGCTTGCGGATTTCCTCAGATCGTTCACCGCACGCGCCCGACGACAATTCCTGGTAGCGCACCGCTGGGACTTCGATGTGAATATCGATCCTGTCCAGCAACGGACCGGATATCTTATTCCTGTAATTCTGAATCTGGATCTGCGAGCAGCGGCACTCTCTCTTGGGATCGCCATAGTATCCGCATGGACATGGATTCATTGCGGCGACAAGCATGAACTTACATGGAAACGATACCGTCGCCGCAGCCCGTGAAATGGTCACCATCCCGTCTTCCAGCGGCTGCCTCAGTACCTCCAGCACGTTCCGATGAAATTCCGGGAGTTCATCAAGAAACAGAACGCCGTGATGCGATAGACTAACATCACCGGGCATCGGATGTGCGCCACCCACAAGCAGCCCGGCATCGGATATTGTGTGGTGCGGTGAACGAAATGGCCGGTGCATTACCAGCGCCTGATGTGACGGCAGGACCCCGGCAATGCTGTGAATCTTTGTCGTCTCCAGCGCTTCTTCAAGCGACATCAGCGGCAGAATAGAGGGGATGCGCTTAACGAGCATCGTCTTCCCGGTGCCTGGGGGACCAATCATCAGGATATTGTGGCCGCCGGCCACAGCCACTTCTATCGCACGCTTCGCCTGCTCCTGTCCCTTTACATCAATGAAATCCTCTTCATAAGCACCATGCCTCGCCGAGACTTCAGCAATGTCTACCTTGGCAGCTTCAAGTGTCAGTCGACCCGCCAGAAAGTCAGCAGCCTCCCGCAGTGTCCGGACCGGATACACTTCCAAGCCCTCGACCACAGCCGCCTCCTCAGCATTGTCGAGCGGCACGAGAATTCCACGCAGCCCCTCTTCCTTTATACGAATGGCGATCGGCAGAACACCCCTCGCTCGCCGCACTTCGCCGCTCAACGCCAGTTCGCCGATCATCGCGTAATCCTTAATTCTTACAGGATCAAGCCCGTTCTTATTAACCGTCGCCAACATGCCGACCGCTATCGGCAAGTCAAAGCTAGGGCCTTCCTTCTTGATGTCCGCCGGCGCCAGATTCACGGTCGTTCTGCCACCATGCATCTTGAAACCCGAATTCTTGATCGCAGTGGCGACACGATCCTTGCTTTCTTTCACCGCGGCATCGGGCAATCCGACAATCACGATCTGCGGATCGCCAGCACCTGCGTTGACCTCTATCTCGACCCGATATGCATCGACCCCGTAAACTGCACCGGAATATACGGTTGCAAGCAACGTATTCTCCTCCTCATCCTCCACTTCGTCATCCTCACCGAACAAATGACCGAAGTACTGTTCTATCCCCACGCTTACAGGGCGATCGTTTCCTTCGCAAGTACCTGGACCGCAGCTTAGAGAATGCTCTGAAGAATTGCGAGCCGGAAAACCCGGCACTCCACCATCAGATGCCGGTCCAGATTCCACGGAATCCACAGCCGGTTCTGCTCCCATCTCTTCATCACTCATGTTCTGCTTCTTTTCTTTCGTGCTCATCAATATTGGAAACTCGCACCTTCAGAACAACGTGTACGCATCCCGGCGATGGAGGCCATGCAGCCGGGCGGCCCATTGGGCCGCCCGGCGCCGAAACCGCCCCGCTCAATCAGAACGGTATTGCGCACTCAACCTCTGCCGATTCTCTCCCGCCTGCCCCGCCCTTCCCGGTGCTGTATCGACCGAGGAACTTGACCCGGTCGGCACGCACACGCAGCTTGCTCCGTTTGCCGCCGGCCTTGTCTTCCCATTGATCCAGCTGCAACCGACCTTCAACGAGCACGCAGTCCCCCTTCGTCAAGTGCTCTTTGCAGGCCTCCGCCTGCTTCGACCACGCGACGATGTCCACGAAACAGACCGAGTCGGCCGTCTCGTCCCCGTTCTTCGCGCTCTCGTTGATTGCCAGCCCCATATCGGCAACCGCCACGCCCGACGGCAAATGCCGCAATTCCGGGTCGCGTGTGAGATGCCCCAGTGCAACAACCCGACTCAACCCACTTGCCCGCTTCTTCCCGTTCCCTGCCGCGTTCTTCTCTCCGTTCATCTTCCCTTCCCCTTTCCGGGCCTCTTTGTGCCCTATATTACCTGAAGGTACGGAGCCCGGCCGTTTTCCGGAAAAAAGGTGAAGAAATCTTCAGGACGCTTCAGAACTGCCCGTAAACAGGGCTGTTTCAGGAGGGGGAAATAATGCGTATCAATGCCCATACGGTATCACCGTCAGCCCAGGACCCGGCCATCGGGGAAATTGGGAGCCCTCATGAAGAAATGCCATTATTGCAAGAATTGGCCTGCTTAGTCGATGTGAGGGCCGAGGCGAAGCCGACGGCCATTGACATGATCGGGGGAAGCTCCCGGCTGCGCCGATTCTTCGTCCTAGAACCCCGAAGCCTGATTGTCACGCTCCGATCTGCGTGCTATCATCAATCGGAATGAATTCAGAACGCTTCAATCAATCGGACCGTACCAGTGTGTGGCACCCCTATACCAGACATTCAAGCCTGGACGGGGCCGGTTTGCCCATCATAGTGCGCGGCGAGGGACCATATCTCTTCGATTCGGACGGCCGCAGGCACCTTGATGCAATTTCATCATGGTGGTGCTGCAATCTCGGCCATGGCCATCCGGCGCTCGTGTCGGCAATCCGCAAGCAGGCCGGTGAACTTCAGCACAGTATTCTGGGCAACCTTTCCCACCCACGTGCCACCGAACTCGCATCTGCACTGGCCGCCCTCCTGCCGGGCCAACAGCGCAAGGTCCTTTTTGCAAGCGACGGAGCAAGTGCCGTGGAAGCGGCCCTCAAGATAGCGATTCAGTACCGTCATAATACTGGAGAGCCCTCGCGAAACAGGTTCGTCTCGCTCGAAGGCGCATATCATGGCGACACGATTGGCGCTGTCTCTGTCGGGTACCAGGCTGACTTTCACGCCGCCCTTGACCCATTGCTCTTCAAGTCATTGCGTGCAACGGCACCGTTCTGTGCCAAATGCGCGTTCGGGCTGAAGCCCGAAACATGCAAGACTGAGTGTTTCGCGAGCATGCAGCAGATTCTTGACCAATATCACGACGAGATCACAGCAGTGATCGTGGAGCCGCTCTGCCAGGGCGCGGCCGGAATGCGGATCTATGCCCCATCCTATCTGGCTAGACTTTCCGAGCACTGTAGACATCATAACATACTCCTGATTGTCGATGAAATCGCGGTGGGCATGGGAAGGACAGGCCGAATGTTCGCTTTCGAGCACGCCGCAATCGAACCTGATATCGTTTGCATGGGCAAGGCCCTATCAGGTGGATATCTTCCGCTTAGCGCCACGGCTGTAACCCGTGAAATATACGATTCCTTTAGCGACAAGCCGAATGACCATACGTTCTACAACGGGCATACGTTCGCCGGGAACCCGATCGCATGCGCTTCAGCACTGGCCACACTGGAGGTCTATAAAGGTGAGTATATCGTAGCCAAAGCAGCAGAACTCGGAACGATCCTCGCCCGGGAAATGACCTTGCTTTCCGCGTCGCGGGGCGTCTCCGGTGCGCGAACACTCGGCATGATCGCAGCCTTCGAGACCAAATCCGCTCCGGAACTCGCGATCGGGCTTCGTCGCAAACACGGCATCCTCATTCGACCGCTCGGCAACACCGTATACCTCATGCTTCCCCTCATAGTGGACGAGGACCTTCTCGTAAATACCGTGCGACTCATCAGGGAAGAACTGCAATGTTGCATGTCCTCCTGAAGAGACTGGCCGATATGTCCATGGGATCCTGAAACCTTTGTTATGACCGATTACTTTGCGGATCGGTGTTTTTCTCTTGAGTCGACAAGCGCCAAGTACGTAGCATCGGACCAATGATTCCCGATTATCATATCCACACATCGCTCTGCAGGCACGCCACCGGCATGCCGCCCGACTACCGTGACGCTGCCGGTGCGCTCGGGATGGATGAGTTGTGTATCACGGACCATTCCCCTAACCCCGACGGCTTCGCCCAGTATGTCTGTATGACCATGAATGACTTCCCGCGTTACTGCGACAGCATCAGCGGCCTGCAGGACGCCAGATCCCCAACGGTCCTGCTCGGGATCGAAATCGAGTACTACAACGGCTGCGAGAATCACTTCAATTCATGGCTACCGCAATATAGTTTCGATCTAGTAATGGCATCCGTGCATTTCATCGACGATTGGCCGGTCGACAAGGATCCTGAATCATGGAACGGTGTTGATGTTGCGGGCGCATGGCGACGATATTTCACAGTTCTCCAGCGCATGGTGGATTCCGGCCTCTTCGATGTTGTCGGGCATCTCGACCTTCCCAAGAAGTTCGGTCATCGGCCGCCGGACAAGCTTATCTCCGAACTGGCACAGCCGGTACTCGACCGGATCGCATCCATGGGCATGACGATTGAGATCAATACCTCTGGCCTCGAGAAACGTGCGGCGGAGATCTATCCTGCACCGTTCCTGATTGCGTTGGCACTGGAACGTGAAATCCCAATCTGCTTCGGTTCAGACGCGCATGCACCGGAGCAGGTCGGCCGGCATTTCAACGAGGCGATTGAACTCGTTAAGGACATCGGCTACCAAAGCTACGCACGATACCGGGCGCGGCAGCAATCCTCTCAACTGCTCCCAGCCCCTTGAAACACGGTGTATCGTATGAATCCCGGCAAAACCCCGCGGCGGAGTGGACGTGATCGTAGACCCATCTGGTAAGTAGCTACCTTACCTCGCACGCACGCTATGCCCCCTCGAGAATGTCCCTGAGGCTGGTAACTAGAGGAATCCTGGGGAGCCAGCCAATGTCTTGCTCTATGCGTGTCGTATCAAGACGCGGATAGTTATCGGCAGGACGGAAGAGCGATCTGTCCACTTCAATTCGCGGACGCACCCCGGCGAGGTCGCACAGTGTCTCCAGCACATCGACGATTCTAACCGCGTCCCTTGACGAGATGTTGTAGGCCCTGCCGGGCGTTCCCGATTCGATGAGCAGTCGATATGCGCGAGCAACATCGCGCACATCGGTGAAATATCGCGCGCTCTCAAGATTGCCCACAAGAATCCGGGGCTCTGCCTTTCCATCCGCTATTTCCTTCATCTGGCGAGCAAACGAAGCCACTACAAAATTCGTCGACTGACCAGGCCCGATATGATTGTGCGGTCTCGCCGTCATGGTCCGCAGACCCAGATCGGATGCGTAGTTGAGAGCCAGCAGATCCGCCGCCGTTTTTGATATTCCGTATTGATGCGAAGGCCTGAGCGGAGCGTCTTCTGTGACGATTCGACCAGGCTCGCATTTCCCGTAAACCTGGGCAGTCGACACAACGACAATTCTCGCCTCTGGACTCACCCGCCGGAACGCTTCCAGGACATTGACTGTGCCCATCACATTAACCGAAAATGTCAGTCTTGGATTCCCGGCACCATCAGGGACGAAGGATACGGCGGCAAGATGAATGCAGGCGTCCGGCTTTGCCTTCTCAACAGCAGCGTGAACAGCATCGCCATCGCCGATATCGACCTCCACAATATCACTTGCGCCAGGGAGGTCACTCCCGTCATGCTGCCACACGAATGCAATTGGCCTGTGCTTGTTCTCTGCAAGCTCACTGAGAACAAAACGTCCGACAAACCCGTTAGCACCGGTAATTGCTATTTTCACATTCTTCTTCCGCAATCATGCACGTTTCTTCAGTAGTTCAAGATCGGCATCCACCATCATGTGCACCAGGTTCTTGAAATCCACCTCGGGCTCCCACTTCAAGATCTTCCTGGCTTTCCCGCTGTCTCCTATCAGGTGGTCCACCTCCGCCGGTCTCATGAACATGCTGTCTACCCCAACGTACTTTCTGTAATCCAGCGACACGTGATCGAACGCAGTCTCAACGAACTCTTTGACTGAATGAGCTACACCACTGGCTATGACAAAATCCTCCGGCTGATCATGTTGTAGCATCATCCACATGGCTCTCACATAGTCACCCGCAAATCCCCAGTCCCTGTGCGCATCCAGGTTGCCGAGCAGAAGCTTCTCGTCCAGGCCCAACTTGATTCGCGCCACACCGTGCGTAATCTTGCGGGTCACGAATTCCCTGCCTCGTCTCGGACTCTCATGGTTGAAGAGGATGCCGGAGACCGCGAAGAGCTTGTAACTCTCACGGTAGTTGACCGTCAGGTAATGCCCGTAGACCTTCGCAACTCCGTACGGGCTCCGTGGATAGAAAGGCGTCATTTCCGTCTGCGGAGTCTCGCGGACCTTTCCGTACATCTCGCTACTTGATGCCTGGTAAAACCCGGCTTCAGGACACACGTGCCGCATTGCTTCAAGCATCCGCGTCACGCCCAGGCCCGTGAACTCACCCGTAAGAACCGGTTGGCTCCACGAGGTCGGAACAAATGACATAGCAGCCAGGTTATAGATCTCCGAAGGCCTGACATCCTTCATCAGTTTCACCAGCGAGAACTGGTCAAGAAGATCCGCCTGCATGAGTTCAATCCGATCACGCAGGTGATCAATTCGCTCGACGTTCTCAGAACTTGAGCGCCTGACCATGCCAACAACCCTGTAGTCTCTTTCCAGAAGAAACTCGGCAAGGTACGATCCGTCCTGCCCGGTGATGCCCGTTATTAGTGCAGTTTTATTTCCACTCATCCAAAGCGCCTTTTCATGCCGTTACACGTTCTGAATCATCAGATTCCGGAATCACGTTGACACAGATTAGCAGAACGTGTTTGGTATGCAAGGCGGCAGCCTTGCGCTTTCGGAATATTCTGGTCAAGTGATAGGAGTGAGAACTATGAAACGCTTGTGCAGTGTCGTTCTCTTGGTGGCTTTGCCTCTATTCTCCATCCTGACGGCCGACACACGGAGCATCGAAGCATTTGTCGCGACTAATCTTGCGTCGACATCATTCTTCACCGTCGAATCTCTATACGACCTCGTGAAGGTCGACGCAGCTGCAATCAAGGAACACCCTTCTGCCGGAGAC
>SPBP01000060.1 GCA_004525935.1 Lentisphaerales bacterium
GCGCCAACTGCCAGGCTGACGGCCAGCAGGTTAGCGGCCATTCTGGCGAGAGCGCTGCCCGCATCGGGACCGACAACTCCAATTATCTGGTTGGAGATTTCGTAGAAGAGGAACGTGATAGCCAGGAATGCGCCCAGCCCGCCGAATTCGCGGAGCATCTCGCGCATGGAGACGTTTGCTTCAACACGTTCGTCGATCGGATAGCGGTGGCACAGCGCAAACATAACCCCGTAGGTCAGCACGGGCAACAACATGAAGATGAACATTGGACGCCACGGCAGGAAATGCTGTCCCAGCAGGAAGACCGCGCCGCCGATGACAATACCGGCGGGCCACGAAGCGTGCAGGATGTTGAGCATCTTGCTCTTCTCGTCGCGGTAGACGGCTGTGCAGAGCGGATTGATAACGGCCTCGACCACGCCATGGCCAAGTCCTGCGAAGAAACAGGCCCACCAGAGGGCCCGGGCATCCTTTGCAGCAAAGGTAAGCGCAACAGAGATTGCCTGCAGGACAAAGGCACTGAACATCGAGCGTTTGTATCCGATTTTGTCGATCAACAGACTGAAGACGATCATCGTGATGGCGACCGGCCAGAGCCCTGCACCGGTGATGGAGCCGACTTCCTGAGCCGTGAGATTGAATTCCTGCCCCCAGATATTCGGAACCATTACGCGAAAGGCAAATCCGACGCCCGCCGCAGTCAACGCGAGGAAGCTGGCCCAGAATAACATGCCACGGTCCCGCTTCGTCAGCCCATGTCTATCAACATCACTCATTGGAGTCTCCTCTCCGAGTTTACCATTTAAGAAGATCAGAGGTGTGCTGACCTCTACTTTCACCTGCAGCCCGCGTTCCCGAAGGACTCTGGGGATACTATTAGACTCCAGTGGAAGACGACAAGCATGGTTTCTCGGCAGTCCGGGAGAATCTGATCCCTTGAATCAGGATCAACAGGCGGGTGGTGGCGGGCGCTGAGGAGCGCAGAAATCTCAGTTTCTGCGGCTGCGCCGTTTCTTGCCGCTATAGATGATTGGGCGTTCGGTTGCGCTTGGACGTCGGCCTCTCATGCCGAATCCACGAGGTACAGGCTTGCTGGCCCGGAATGCCTTGTCGCAATGGTAGGCATGTCCCATCTCCGGCGGGACCGGCTTGCCCAGGATCCGCTCGATCTCGCGCAGATATGCCCGATCCTCCTCGCAGCAGAACGAGATGGCGTCGCCGTCTGAGCCTGCCCTGGCCGTGCGTCCGATTCGGTGGATGTAGGTATGGGCCTCAACCGGAAGATCGTAGTTGATCACGTGTGAAATATCGTCCACATCCAATCCGCGTGCCGCCACATCAGTCGCGACCAGCACGCGATAATGGCCCTTTTTGAACCCGTCCAATGCCCTGGTGCGTGCCGCCTGACTCTTGTTGCCGTGGATAGAGGCGCCCTGGATGCCGGCTGCGCTCAGTTTCTTCTGCACGCGGTTGGCGGCGTGTTTCATCTGTGTGAAGATGAGGGCTTTGTTGATCCGCGGATCGTTGAGAAGCGAAATCAGCAAGGCGTCTTTGTCCTTCTTGCCGACAAACAGCACTTTCTGAGTGATGACTTCGACCGCCGGCGCATCCGGCCTGATAGTAACACGAACAGGGTTGCGGACCATTGTATTTGCCAGTGCCACGATATTATGTGCCATGGTGGCCGAGAAGAACAAGGTCTGGCGAGCGGTTGGCACTTTCGCCACGATCCGCTTGATATCGGGAATGAAGCCCATATCCAGCATCCGATCTCCTTCGTCGAGGATAAGGACCTCCACCTCATTGAGATGAATGAAGCCCTGTTGAATCAGGTCGAGAAGTCGACCGGGGGTGGCCACAAGTATATCGACCCCGTTATTCATGGCCGTGACCTGGCGACACTGATTGACGCCACCAAAGACGACGGTATGGCTGAGCCTGAGGAAGCGGCCGTATGTTCCAATGCTTTCGCCGATCTGAGCAGCAAGTTCGCGAGTTGGGGCGAGAATCAGGGCCTTTGGGGTCCCTTTCTTTGGTCGGTGAGAATCCTTGGAAAGCCGTTGGAGCAGAGGCAGGCTGAAGGCCGCAGTTTTTCCGGTGCCGGTCTGGGCGGTGCCGAGCAGGTCCCGGCCCTCGAGCAGGTACGGAATGCACTGTTCCTGGATCGGGGTGGGGGTTACGTATCCATCGGCGGCCACAGCCTTCTGGAGCTCCGGGATAAGGGAGCCAAAGACGCTTTTCCGGGGTGTGGTGTCAGGTGATGAACCTGAGGCGCGTGTGTGTGCACGCGGAGCGCACGAGTATGCTGTCATGTTTCTTTCCAGGTCCGGGGTTCTACAAATCTCTGCCCGCCGGACGCGTGGAAAAGAAGGTACCGCGATTCTCGCGGTCAACGCGAATCACCGATCAGAACAGGGAAACGCGGTTCAATGCGGGAAAGCCTTAGGATTACCGCAAAAGAGAGGGTAGAGTACGAGGGGGCATGCTCACTTGCAAGAGTTATTTACAGGCCCTGCTGTTTGGGAGCTGTTTGCCCAATTCCTTGATATGTCGGTCTCGACATCAGCCGGACCGCCAGCCGGGCCCTTCTGGTATAATTCCAGTCCGAGTAAAGGATCCGCGACCGCGACGCGCTTGTTACCGAGTGGTGTGAGGTACATACCTATATGGTGATCAGGGAGCTCCTCCGGTATGCGGCCTATCGATACAATCTTCTTGTTTTGCTGGAACTGCTGTTGACGCAACGTGTGATTCTGTTCTCCATCCTGCCCGCGACCTCCTCTCTGTTTGTGTCCCTGTGTGCAAACAGAGTAGCGGGAGAAAGGCGACAGTGTGTCAGATGCCTGTAAGCAGAATGTAAGAATGTTGTGATGCTTCGGTATGCGGAAGGGGAGAGAGAAGAAGACTACAGAAGACGAACGTCAACGTAGAATTGTTTGAGCAGTTGCGGCGAGGGCAGGCTAGTTGACCAGAGCGGCGAGGTGATCCGCCTCACGCTTCTGGCGATCGGCCCTGTTGCGCAAGGCAGAGAACATGCCGTCGGCCGTCTCACGGATGGTAAGCTTGGAGTTCGTATAGGGGTTATTGATGGTTCCCTGTTCGACCTGGTCGACCCACTTCTGCGGGATGGTGTCGGGTCCGGCAAGTGCAGCGACCAGCCCGGCGGCACTGGCGGCTGTGCAGTCGGTATCGCGTCCAAAATTCACACTTGTCACAATGGCCTTGCGCACGTTATCTCCACACTTCGCGAGGATGGCAAAAGCCTTAGCAACGTTTTCGTCATCGGCAGGCTGTGCTGACGCAGGAAGTCCTCATAGTCAAGGCGCAGCTCTTCCAGGCTTGCACGCGCCACGTTCGTGAGCTTGAGTTCGGTCTTCTTCGAAGTTCCTGAAGCCTGGCTCCCTTCAGCGATATTCTGCACACCGGACCTTGCCGCCTGCATACGCCTTCGCCAAGGCTTCAGCGCACGAGCCATCTGATCGTGGGTTCGACTGCGCCTGTTAATGTTGCGATCACAAAACCTGACCGTAACGTCGAAGAACAGCTGGGCCACCTGAAAACTCTTGAGCTTCCGGTAACCACCATGCTTCGGGATGAGGGGTTCTGTGGTCATGATAATGCTCCAAACTCGTTAAAACCCCTTTTGACAGCAGTTCGGCGATGCAGTACGTTACTTGCCGTAAACCGCGTGGTGTATGGAGGGGTAAGAATGACTGAACGGATCGAAAGTGCGTATCGCCTGGCTTCAGATCGGTACCGGGAACTGGGAGTGGATACGGCAGAGGCAATGGCGCGTCTGGAAGAAGTCGCAGTCTCTATGCACTGCTGGCAGGGCGACGATGTAGGTGGGTTCGAGAATGCGGGAAGCCTGACTGACGGCGGGCTGATGGCGACCGGCAATTACCCGGGTAAAGCACGGACTGCCGAGGAACTGCGTAAGGATCTTGAGAAGGCATATAGCCTCATTCCGGGTCGGCATCGCGTGAACCTCCATGCGATTTATGCGGAAACGGGTGGTAAGAAGGTCGACCGTAACGAGCTGACGATTGAGCATTTCGCCGGATGGGTTGATTGGGCAAAAAGTCTCGGGCTGGGAATGGATTTCAATCCGACCTACTTCGCACACCCGAAAGCCAAGTCAGGTTTCACATTATCCAGCGCGGACGACGGCATCAGAAAGTTCTGGGTGGAACATGGAATAGCATGTCGGAAGATCGGGGCGGAAATCGGCAAGCGGCTGGGTAAACCATGCGTAACAAATGTGTGGATACCGGACGGATCGAAGGACGTTCCGATTGACCGAAAGACACCACGGTCGCTCCTCGCTAAGTCTCTTGATGCAATATTCGCGGAGAAACTCGACAGGAAGAACAACCTTGATTCGGTCGAAAGCAAGTTGTTCGGCATCGGCTCGGAGAGTTACGTGGTCGGGTCTCACGAATTCTATGTCGGCTATGCAGTGAAGAACGGGACGATGCTGACGCTCGATACAGGACACTTTCATCCGACGGAAAAGGTCTCGGACAAGATTTCCGCGGTCCTGTTGTTCCTTGACGAAGTGCAGCTGCATGTAAGCAGGGGAGTTCGATGGGACAGTGATCACGTTGTGATCATGTGCGATGAACTCAGCAGTATTGCCGAGGAGATCGTACGGGGTGGGTTCATGGACAGGGTACATATCGGGCTTGACTACTTTGATGCGAGCATCAACAGGATAGCCGCATGGGTGATCGGGATGAGATGCATGCTGAGAAGCATGCTTACTGCACTGCTGGAGCCGACCGAGATGCTGAGAAAGGCGGAACGGGACGGCGATTTCACAGCCAGGCTGGCGCTTCTTGAGGAAGTCAAGGCGCTGCCAGCGAGTGCGGTGTGGGATTATTATTGCCTGTCGCACGACGCACCGGTAGGTGAATCATGGCTGCGAGAAGTGAAGACCTACGAGAAGGAAGTGTTTTCGAACAGATAGGCCCTGAGGGGCTAGCCCTGCAAAAGCACCCCGGGCTTGGCGGAGTGCAGTTAACCTCAGATCAACCGGGAAAGTGTCGGAGAATACCAATATGGCAAACGTAAGAGATGAACTGGTTAGATACGGCAAGAAGATCGCACAAGCCGGGCTGGTTGCAGGTGCGGGTGGCAACATCAGTGCACGCGACGAAAACCTGATCTGGATGAAGCCGAGCGGCTTTGCCATGGACGACATGACACCCGAAGACCTGTGCGGGATGGATGTGGACTCGGGCAAGCAGGTCGAGGGGCAGAACCGGCCCACCTCGGAGGTTAACATGCACCTGGCTATCTACAGATCGCGGCCTGATGCGATGGCGGTATTCCATACGCATTCCCCGTGGGCATCGGGCGTCATAACGGCTGGCGTTGAGTTGAGACCCATGTTTGCCGAGTTTGTGAATGATCTCGGGCGGACCGGCACGGTCCCATACGTGACCCCTACAACGCAAGGGCTTGCGGATGCTATGGGGGAAAAGGCGAAAGATTGCGATACGATATTCATGGTGAATCACGGGGTGCTCGCTGTTGGAGTGAATGTGAAGCAGGCCTTCTACCGTGTTTTGGTGGTGGAGGATGCCGCGAAATCGTTTGTTGCCGCGGCATCGGTTGGCAAGCCTATCTTCTTTACCCGGGAACAGGTGGACGAGATTCTTTCATTGGATGCCGTAAAGTATCGTACGAAGATGATGGAGGAAGGGAAGTAGTCGGAACGCCGATATTAATAGCCACGAAGAGGCGCAAAAGGCACAAGAACGGATTTCAAACAGAAGCTTCCAGAGACGGAACCGGACAGGCACAAAGGTTGATGTAAGAATGACTTCTGTCCACGAATCTACACGAATGGGGAATGTTACGGTGACGGCGCGGGTTGCCGGGCCTTTTTGCCTATTCGTGAAGATTCGTGAAGATTGGCGGATGGCAGTCGAGGAGGAGGACGAGGACGAGAGCGATTATTTTTGAACACTGAACACTGTCCGCCAAAGGCGGAAACACTGAACACGAGGGAAGAGACTATGCCGGATCTGGATGCAGCAAAAGATGCAAAGAAGTTCTACGAAGATGTTCCGATGGTAACACCGGGTTTCTTTCTAAAAGGCTCCGGGGCATTGGACTGGGGAATGAAGAACCGACTCGCTCGGATTTTCAGTCCCGAGAGCGGTCGTACGGTGATGCTGGCGATAGATCACGGTTATTTCCAGGGGCCCACTACCGGCCTGGAACGAATTGATCTTAATATCGTGCCGCTTATTCCATATTGCGATGCACTCATGCTCACGCGTGGGATTCTGCGCACTACTATCGCGCCGGCCTATCAGAAACCCATCGTGATCCGGGCAAGTGGCGGACCAAGTGTATTGAAGGAGTTGTCGAACGAAGAACTGGCGATTGATATTGAGGATGTTGCCAGGCTGAACGTGTCGATGATGGCCATCCAGGTCTTTGTGGGTGGAGAATTCGAAACCAGATCCGTCCACAACATGACTCGACTGGTCGACATGGGTCTGCGTTATGGCATTCCGGTCATGGCCGTCACTGCGGTCGGTCGCGAAATGGTGCGTGACGCAAAATACTTCCGACTTGCCTGCAGAATGTGTGCGGAACTGGGCGCACATGTCATCAAGACGTATTATGTACCGGAAGGCTTCGATACTATCACAGCATCGTGTCCGGTTCCCATTGTCATGGCTGGCGGGAAGAAGCTGCCGGAACTTGACGCACTTACAATGGCATACAACGCGGTCCAGGAAGGCGCATCGGGCGTTGATATGGGACGGAATATCTTCCAGAGTGATGCGCCGGTGGCGATGATTCAGGCAGTGCGGGGAGTTGTTCATAAGAACATGAAGCCTGCCGAGGCGCTGGAGTTGTATAAGTCGCTGCGCTAGCAAGTGTTCAGGGTTCAGCGTTCAGAGTTCAGGGGGAAGCGTTACCGCAGAACGCGGAAGATGGATATTGTGGGTGTCAGGTGGTATAAGGCAAATCCGCGTAAGAGAACGAGACAACGCTGAGAGTTAGTCCTGAATACTGAATACTGAACACTGAACACTGACAAGGATTGTCCCATGACAGGCACTGTTTCTGAACGGGTGCAAAAAGTCGTTCCTACCATTAGCGTTGGAATGCTGACGGCTGACATGATGGTGCTTGGCCGCGAACTGGATGCGATCAAAGAGGCCGGCGTAGTGATGGTTCACTTTGATGTGATGGATGGCAAGTTCTGTCCGATGATTACTGTTGGTCCACCGGTGATTAAGTCGGTCAGGACAGACATGCTGAAAGACGTTCATCTTATGATCAATGAGCCTCTCGAGCATCTCGAGTCCTTTGTGGCGGCCGGCGCGGACCTGATAACTATCCATCCCGAGTCCACGATTCATGCGCACCGTGCATTACAGACACTCGGCACGATGAAGAATCACAATGATCATGCGCGAGGAATAATGAGAGGGATTGCTTTAAACCCGGGTACGCCCGTGGCTGTTGTAGAACCTCTGCTGGATGAGGTGGACATCGTCTTTCTGCTTGCCGTTAATCCCGGATGGGGCGGGCAGAAGTTCATTTCCGCAACGCCTGCACGTCTTGAGCAGGTACGTGCATTGATTGAACGGTCCGGCCGCCACATACTGACCGGTCTGGATGGTGGAATTACCCGTGGCAATATCGGCGAGATATCGAAACTCGGCGTCGATATCCTGGTCATCGGCAGCGCGGTGTTCGACGGGCCGGAGTCCGCGAAGAATGCGCGTTTCATGCTGCACGAACTGAGGCAAGGTCGGGAACAGTAGAGGAGGTGTCAGGAGGGGCAAGGACAAGTACTCGCCCGCTTTGCGGGGAAGTGAGACGAATGAACGTTGCCCCTCTATGGTGAACGCCGGAATGCAGATCCTGCATACTGACACCCGACACCTGAAACCTGGACACTACTGAAGACTGAGCATCAATAAGGACGTCTGGGACGAATCTTCAGTGCGGGCGTCTGAAGGGAGAACGATTGTGGATGATACGAGCAGACGAATCACGGGGCTGATGACTATTCTGCGTGGACTGCTTGCGGAGAAGGCGCATGACCAGGACGACCCGTGGGCGAGGGTGGTCTTTCAGTGCGACAGGGGCCCTGGCGGGCAGGAGAAGGATGGGTCATCGATGGAACTCAAGGCTCCTGAAGCAGGCGAGACGGATGACGTCATTCGTGAGCGGCTCAAGAAGGCACTGGCCGAGTACAGGGGCCTGCATGATAGCCCGCCACATAAGATCGATATCGAGAAGGCCTGCCGACTTTCCGTGACCTATGAAGCCGCGGAGGCGGAGCGACCGTTACTCAACAAGGTAGCTCTCGTAACGGGCGCGGCCGGTGCAATTGGTTCAGGCATATGCAAGGCACTCCTGGAGAAGGGATGCCGGGTGGCGGCGACGGATTGTAACGAGGTGGCCCTCGGTAACGTGGTCGACGAATTGAAGGAAGGCGCTGTCGGCCGGATTGCAGGGATCATGCTTGATGTTACCGACGCCGAATCGGTTGGGTCCGGTTTCGATGAAGCAGTGTGCCGGTGGGGTGGAGTGGATATCGTGATCGTGAATGCCGGGGCTGCGCAGGTGTGCAGCCTGATGGATCTGAAGTTGGAGGATTTCCAGCGGCTGGAACGCATAAATATCGAGGGCACATTGCTGACAATAGCCGAGGCGGGTCGGTGCATGCGTCGGCAGGGAACCGGCGGTGATATCGTGTTGATCTCAACAAAGAACGTGTTTATGCCGGGCGCGGAGTTCGGTGCATACAGTGCGACCAAGGCAGGCGCACATCAGCTTGCGCGGATAGCCAGCCAGGAACTTGCGGGATTCGACGTCCGAGTGAACATGGTGGCGCCCGACGCTGTCTTTTCGGAAGGCGCCCACAAGTCCGGGCTATGGGCCGAGGTCGGGCCTTCGAGAATGAGGGCGCGTGGTCTCACTGAAGATGGATTGGAAGAGTACTACCGGAACAGGAACCTGTTGAAAACAAGGGTTGAGGCGCGGCATGTGGCCAATGCGGTTTTGTTCTTCGTTACGCGTCAGACTCCGACAACCGGCGCAACCATTCCGGTTGATGGTGGCTTGCCGGATTCAACGCCAAGGTAAGGACTACAGGACCACGGGACTACGGGACCACTGGACAACTTCGAAGGACACATGAATCGTGCTCATAACGTATCCGCGTGTATCGGCGTTTATCGGCGGTTGCATTAGCGGTTCCTGGTGAAGGAAAGAGTCAAAATGAAAGCTAAACGGTTATTTGCAATAGACTTTGGCGCATCGGGCGGAAAATGTTTTGCAGGCACGTTTCAAGGTGACGCATTTTCAATGCAGGAGATTCATCGGTTCTCGCATGAAGGGGTGTCGTTCTATGTGCCGGATAGGACGGGGGAGGTAACTGAACGCACATACTGGGACGATACGCTGCTCTACAACAATATTGTCATGGGTCTGCAGGCGTTCAGGCGCGATATCTCCGACAATCTGGATTCAATCGGAATCGATACGTGGGGGGCCGACGGCCACTTCATGAGCGAGGACGGCGAGCTGCTTGGCAAGGTCTACTGCTATCGCGATCACCGGCTCGACAATATGATCGAGGTTGTGAAGAGCCGGATCGATGCAAAGCGAGTTTATGAGATAACGGGGATTCATTTTCACCCGTTCAATCTCAGTAACCAGCTTCACTGGTTTGTCACAAATCGCGGGGATTCTCTCGGGCCGGGTTCATTCTTTCTCCCGATTCCGTCGGTCTTCACATTCTACCTGGGCGGTGCCCGGCAAGTCGATTCGGCCTGGGCGAGTGTTACTCAACTGATGGATGCACGGACCCGTCAATGGAGCCTGGAGATTCTCGACAAACTGATGATCCCGTTCGAGTTGATGCCGAGAATAGTTGAGCCAGGCGCTGCTATCGGGGAGTTGCACGAGCAACTGGCTGCAACGCTTGGCCTGAACAGGGCAAGCCTGATGGCTGTCGGATCGCACGATACCGCCAGTGCGTTTGCTGCTGCGCCTGTATCGGATCCGGACGAAGCGACTATTATCAGTTCAGGAACCTGGTCGCTGATCGGCAAGCTTGTTCCGGAACCCATAACCTCAATGGATGCGATGCATTCCGGGATCAGCAACGAGGGCGGCATCGGGAATATTCGATTTCTGAAGAACTGCATGGGGACCTGGATCGTCCAGGAGCTGCGGCGAGGCTGGCGTGTGGAAGACGGAAGGGAAATGTCGTGGGAAGAAATGGATGGGCCGACCCGAGCAGCGCCGCCATTCTGCGCAATGATCGATCCGGATGATCGGTCGTTCTATAATCCTGCATCAATGTCCGCGGCAATTGACGAGTTCTGCAGCAAGACGGCGCAGCCCAAACCTGGTGATCGTGGTTCGTACCTGCGCACGGTATACGAAAGCCTTGCTTTGAAATACCGCGTTGTGAATGATCAGATTTGTTCCGCGTGCGGAAAGAAGAGCAAGGTTGTGAACATCGTGGGAGGTGGCAGCAAGAACGTGCAGCTTAACCAGTTCACTGCTGACGCGCTGGGGCTGCCGGTACTGGCCGGGCCTGAGGAAGCAACGGACGTGGGTAACCTTATGGTGCAAGCGATGGGGCTCGGCATTATCGACTCCATGAGTGGGGCGCAGCCGATCATCAAGGGTGCGTTCGCGATCCGGAAGTTCGAGCCGGAAGACACAGCGGCCTGGGACAAGGCCTATGAACGTTTCAGGAAGATCCTGACGACCTGAACCCGGGCGCAAGGGATTCTCTTCTACCGGTGAAGTGCCGGCGCGAATTGGGATGCGAACCACTGGGCAGGGGTACGGCGGGTGGCAGGGGAGTTAGCTGGTGCAAGTCCGATTCTTCTGGCAGTGGAAAGTGAGCGGCTGATCTCGGTCGAGTGCGCGGTATCGGATGCGAACGGGGAGCCGGCGGTTCACTGTTCGGTGAGACGGCCTATATGGAGGGAAAAGGCACAAAAGGCAAAGAAAAGGACATGAATGTTCAGCCGCGGGCGGCTACTCCCGCGTATAGCGATCGGTGAGTACCCCGGCGCCGAAAGTGATTCCTCGATGGGTATGTCGGGGTTGGGTCGATGGAGCAACAGCAGATCTATGCGATCAGTCTTCAGTCGGGTTAACGATTCATCTGCCTGCTTCAGTATCGTTTCACGATCGTTAGCC
>SPBP01000044.1 GCA_004525935.1 Lentisphaerales bacterium
GTTCTGTTGCGGACCGGACGGCCTCCTGACGGCCGTCGGCGAACGGGGCATCGCATGGGACCGGACGGCCTGGCTGTCGATGGACCGGCATATGGGCTGTGCGATGGGCGCATGCCTGGCCTGCGTGCAACGTGTGCTGAAGAAGGACGGACAAGAAGCATGGGTCCGCGTGTGCAGGGATGGCCCCGTGTTCGAGTGCCGGGAGATAGTATGGGCATGAGTACTGTTGATATGGCAGTGGATATAGGACCGATCCGGATGAAGAATCCGGTTATGGTCGCGTCTGGTACGTTCGGATATGGCCGCGAGTATGCGGATCTGCTGGATATTAATCAGCTGGGTGCAATTGTTGTCAAGGGCATCAGCCTCATGCCGTGGGAAGGAAATAATACCCCGCGCATGATCGAAGTGGCATCCGGCCTGGTCAATGCCATCGGCCTCCAGAACCCGGGCGCCGACGGTTTCATTACTGAGCACCTTCCTTTCCTGCGCGAACACGATGTGCCGGTACTGGTCAATATCTGGGGCCGTGATGTAGACGAATATGTTGCCGTCACGGAACGGTTCAATGACGTGCCGGGTATTGCCGGACTCGAGTTGAATATATCGTGCCCGAACATCAAGGAAGGCGGGATCGCGTTCGGCACAGACCCGAAATCTGCCCAGACCGTGATCTCCGCGGTCCGGAAAGCAACGAAGCTCCCGCTGATCCCGAAACTCTCGCCGAATGTCGCGAACATCGGAGACTTCGCACGCATAGCCGAAAGCTGCGGGGCCGATGCAATCTCTCTGATAAATACACTGCCCGCCATGGTTATTGATGTCGAACGCCGCAGGCCGGTGCTTGCTAACACCGTCGGCGGCCTGTCAGGCCCTGCCATCAGACCAGTTGCCGTACGCCAGGTATGGGAGGTGGCAAACTCGGTGAGTATCCCGATTATAGGCATGGGTGGCATCACAAATGCGAATGATGCGATGGAATTCATACTAGCCGGCGCAACCGCGGTGGCGGTGGGTACAGCAACTTTCACGGAACCAATGACGGCACTCAACGTAGTAGCCGGCATTGCGGAGTATCTCGGTCGGCACGGATTCAAGAGTGTAAGCACCGCAACGGGAGCGCTTGAGCAATGAATTGGCGACGTGCCGCATTACTGTCTATGGTCATCGCCGCGGTAGTCCTTACCACCTGGTGGCTTCTCTATCTCCCGCGTGATGCCGAAGCCGTGTACCGCACGGTCCCAGCCGGTGCGTCTGTGATCACCGTGCATGAACTGTTGGCCGATAGGTGGGACAGCATAGCCAATAGCGGTGTGGCCGCAGGGGTACTGAATTCGATTGGTATCAATAAGAAGGAAATCGACAGCTACATGGCCGTGCCGGGGAACCGCCGCTGGTTCAAGCGCCTGGCAAATGAAACGACTGTCTTCGCATATGTCCCGGAATTGGGACGGACCCGATCGAAAGCACTGGTCTTCTCGTCCTGGGCCGGCCGACACGGCAGGTTCCTCAGGTGGCTGGTCATGCTTCATCTTGTTGATGGCGTCGAGCGGACCGGTATGTATGCTGGCCGCCCGATATGGACCGTTCAGACTCCCGTATGGACAGATCTGAACCTGTCCATGACCATATGCGACGGTGTGCTGGCAGGCTGCCTGTCGTCGGAAAGTAACAGTGTCACCCATCTTATTGATGCATATGACGGACTTAACGGACCCCGTTCCATTCTGTCCGCTAACGCGCTGCCCGATATCGCGGCGCTCTGGACCGAGCCTGAACCTGATCGCGGCTGGTTCAGGGCGGTACCGGAAATCGGGCTGAGCTCTCATTTGTTTGCACTGGCTGCCGATAGTCCGAAACGTTGCTCGCTCCGGTTTCGCGGCAATTATGAACTGTCCCATGCGCCGCCGAAGTTGGGATCGGACATTGTCTCAGTACCCGGCCGGTTGCTCGGCGAGATTCCGGAGGTGGTCGTCTTTATGCCATCCCGCTATGTTGCCGATATCATGGGCAGTGGCAGGAACCCGCCATGGTCAATCATATGTTCGCAGACGATCAGGCTTAATGCCGGGCCCGACCCGAACACTGCGTTCATCGCGATGTTCGGCGAGGATTACAGGGCGCGGCTCACGAGTATCATCCCTGAAGATTACCGGGGGATGGTCAAGAATGTGCCGATCCCCGGCCTGTTATTCGGCGTACAGATCAAGAACCAGGCACACGCACAGGGCGTTGTCGAACGGGCACTCGACCTGCTGAACGCGAGATGCCGGTTCGGCGTGATCCCACGCGAGGTGCTGGTGGGGGATATTGTTGTTACGGCGATTGAAGGGACCGGCATCGATCTATACAGCCGGTTTCCACTCGAGGAGCGGGTGGCCTATGCATTCTGTGACGACTGGTTCCTGGTCTGCAATAGTATGGACGTGCTCAGCCGCTTACTTACCCGGTACCAGCAGACGCGGTCCGCGGACGAGGCGCTTACAAGTCAGTGGATGACGTCACTCATGGCAGAGCCGGCACAGGTGTTCGTCTGGACTGACGTGGATTCGGCCGGTGTTACGCTTAACGATGCGCTCGGGCTCTGGCTGCTGCTCAGTTCCTCACCGAGGGAGTGGCAGATGCGGGAGCAGTTGAAGCTGGCGATGGACTGGGTTGAGACCGCGCGTCTGATAGAGACCATCTCGCTTCATGCCTTTACCGACGGCCCCGTAACGCGCGCCAACGCTCGCATAATCATCGGCCCCGAGAGCTGAGTCCTGAGGGTTCAAGCGTAAGGTGGTGTCTGCCTTCGTGCCTGGTGGTGTTGGCAAACCCACCACCACTTACGAAAGGCCACCAATGCCACGCTCTCAGCCCGAAGGGCAGCGACGGAACGTCGGCTATCTGCCATTCTTGTTCAGGCTCAAGACGGCCCTGAGCAGGTCAACCAGCAGACAGAATACGGCGAAGCTCACATATGCTACCAGCGGCAGGAGCGCAGACCAGATTATGATTTGAACCGATGCCATGCTCTGGCCTATTCCGGCCGACAGCCCAGTTCCACTGCTCACCATCAGCTTCAGCGTTGCGCCCAGCAGCGCCAGTACACCCACCACGACACCGGTTCCAAACGCAATCGGCACGAGGCGCATGAATGTCTTGACGAAGAATGACAGGATACCAATCGCTTCTTCGCCGGCTGAGGCCCGTTCGGAAATCGACGTATTTGCCAATGCAGGATGAATAGCAACGAATGCTATCGAATCGCACAGTACCGCGGTACCGAGTCCCATCCAGAACGGGGCAAGTATCTTGAGCTTGAATGCAACGACGATGCACCGGATCAGGAACAACAGCCCACCGACTTCGGCTATCAGCGCGATACACTGAAGGAATGCGCGTGAAGTCAGGACACTGGGTGATGAGTTGATCAGTGTAACCCCGGCATTAATGAATTTTTCTGCCGTATACTGAACGACTATCAGCAGCAGTATGAAGCCGAGCCCACCAAAAATAGGGGCGAGCGTAGTGGTTCTAACGGCAACCGTTATGACAAACAGGAGTCCCACAACAGCCGACGTAACCAGTCCGACATGACCTGATTTCACGGCCCATCGACTCATGATATCGAACCATTCGGCCGAAAACGAAGCCCGTGTCCATTCCAGCAGCCCGTCCAGTTTCCGTACGCAGATCAGCGGGTCGGAGAAGACCGCCTTCAGCCCACTGAACAGGGAGCCGAACACCTTGCGAAACCAGGTGCCGGCGTTCTTTGCGAACGTTTTCACTTTCTCCCGGCCGACCGGTTCTTGGCCCTGGTATTCCGGATGAAGGTCGTCGATTATGTTGCCCGTCTCGCCCTTCGTTGCACTTGGCCTGCCCGTGGCTTCTTCACTCACATCTGTGTCATCCTTAGGATCAGCATCGTCAGTCATCGTGTGCTCCCTGATTCGACTTGTAGCCTTCAGTTGAAGTTCAATGACTCAGCGTATCGCCTCACGCCTGTCCGTTCAAGCACATTAGACGATGGATGCGGGGTGTCGGGTTTCAGGTGTCAGTAACTGCCGAAGCAGCACTGACCTCGTCGGGAGGGGCTTCTGGCCTAAAGGGACTGAAGCAACTGGATGTGGGTGAGGTGTCGGGTGTCAGGAAAATGGAGCGTGTGGCATCCAGCAACCAGGAACGAAGAACCCGGCCGGTGCGAAGGCATTGCGGATTTGGCTGTCCGTCAGCTGACGGGCTGCGAAAATGTTCGCACCGGAACATGAGATCGACGAAGCGGGTCGTTTAAGGGTAACCAAGTAAGGGTGGGGACGAAGTGGAGCGATGAAGTGTAGGCATGAAGTGTGAAGACACTTACTCGCACACTTAGGCGTACACTTAACCGCCACCCTTCGTCGGATACCCTTAAACGACCCGCTTCGTCGGGGCCACGGAGGGAAGACCGAAGTTGACATAAGCATAGACTTGTGCGAACCAGACAAATGCAGCGTACGCGGCAATCCTAACCCCGCGCCGCTGATTTGCGCCGATGCGGTCAGATTGCATCAGCCGCAAGGCGTCGCGGGTCGGGCTGTATTGGCATACGCCCGACCCGCGAGAACGCAGCAGATGAGGTGATATGGCCGCGTCGGCTTTCGCAGCTTGCCCGGCACCGTGGCCGACGAAGGAGGACTCTGGTGCTGGGCCAAAGACGCAATGCAAATTGCTGGCAAGCCCACCACCACATGACCCGAAGGCCAACTTGCCCGGCAGCCGAAAGCCGAAACCAGATACACTCACGCACGACTACTCGTTGTAGACACGGCGGCGGCGGCATGACAGAATCTCTGCAACAATGTTGTGAGGTAAAGATATGGCCGGCGAATATGCATACGTGCTCAAGAACGTGACCAAGCGCGAAGGCACAAAGACAATCCTGGACGATGTAACCCTCTCGTTCTTCTTCGGTGCCAAGATCGGTGTCATCGGGCCGAACGGATCCGGTAAGTCGAGCCTGCTCAGGATAATGGCGGACGTCGATAAGACGTTCATTGGCGAGGCACAGGTCGCGAAGAATCGGGTCATCGGCTATCTCGAGCAGGAGCCGCAGCTTGATCCGGACAAGACAGTGCAGGAGATAGTAAGGGAGGGCGTGGCGGCACAGCAGGCAAAATGTGATCGCTATGATGAGCTCTGCACGAAGATGGGTGAGGATCTGTCCGATGCCGAGAAGAGCAAACTCAACGACGAGTTCGATCTGCTTCAGAATGAGATCGATGCAGAGGAGTTGTGGGAGCTGGATCACCACGTCGAGATGGCCATGGACGCATTGCGCCTGCCCGATGGTGACACGCCTGTCAACGTATTGTCTGGTGGCGAGAAGCGGCGCGTCGCGCTGTGCAGGCTCTTGCTGCAGAACCCAAACATTCTACTGCTCGATGAACCGACAAATCATCTGGACACCGATTCGGTAGCATGGATCGAGGAGCACCTGAAGCGCTTCAAGGGGACGCTGATCATCGTAACGCACGACCGGTACTTCCTGATGAATGTAACCGAGTGGATACTGGAACTGGATGGCGGCCGGGCATACCCGTACAAGGGCAACTATGAAGCCTGGCTGGAACAGAAGCAGGCACTCTCTGAGAAGCAGGCCAAGCAGGATGCCTCGCGCAAGAAGCTGTTATCGCAGGAGCTCGAATGGGTCCGCATGAATGCGTCCAGCCGCCTCACCAAGAACAAGGCACGGTTGAAGAGGTACGACGAACTTGCGGCACAGGAGTTCGATACGCAGCAATCCCAGCTTACTATCCAGATTCCCCACGGCCGACGCCTCGGTGACAAGGTTGTCGAATGCATAGGCGTAAGCAAAGTCTTCGGAGATCGGGTCATTATGGAGAATGTGAACTTCTCCCTGCCGCGCGGCGGCATTGTCGGCGTCATAGGCGGTAACGGCGCAGGTAAGACGACACTTTTCAAGTTGATCATCGGCACAGAGCAGATCACCTCCGGCGAGTTGCAGATAGGTGAGAGCGTGGATCTGTCGTATGTGGATCAGCTTCGTGACGATCTCGATTCGGAGAAGAGCGTGTTTGAGGAGATCACGGGCGGAACGGAGACGATTGAAGTAGGGGGCCGTGAGATGAATAGTCGTGCATATTGCGCGCGGTTTAACCTGAAGGGCGCTGATCAGCAGAAGAAGGTCGGTACTCTTTCCGGCGGAGAACGGAACCGTGTCCACCTGGCAAAACTCCTGCGAATGGGTGGCAATCTGCTTCTCCTTGACGAGCCGTCAAATGATCTCGATGTAGCCACGCTGCGTTCCCTGGAGGACGGTCTCATTAACTTCGGCGGCTGCGCTGTCGTGATAAGCCATGACCGCTGGTTCCTTGATCGTATTGCCACGCATATTCTCTCCTTCGAGGGAGATAGTGAGGTAGTATGGTTTGAAGGGAACTACCAGGCATACAACGAATGGCGGCAGCAGAAGCTGGGCGACAAGTATCAACCGCACCGCGTCCGTTATCGCGCTCTCTCGCGCTGATGCGATCCACAGTCCTGTTTGAACCGGAAGCCAGCCCATTGAAATAGTGAAGAAAACGTGATGCTGGGCGCTGGCCGTTGAAAGAACAAGACTATGAATCACATTGTTTCACCACCACCTTTAGAGAAGCTACCAGGCAAACCAGTCGCGTCATGGCAAACGTTATCCCCTGAGAATACTTCTTGTCTCATGTACCGCTATTGCATATAGTGATGTACATATTGCATCATATGATGCAAGATATGCATCATATAGCACCAGGTACAGGAGATTGAAAAATGCTGGAAATATTGCTCGGATCAACAAGTTGCGAGCAGGTCCTACTCTTCATTCTTGCCCGTGGTGAAGGATACCCTCGAGAAATCGCTCGTTTCTTCAGTGTTGACTACAGGCCTATTCGTAATCAACTCGACAAACTTGAGGCGGGCGGCATTCTGTGCAGCCGTTCTGTCGGCAGGACAAGACTGTATTCGCTCAATCCTCGTTGCCCCTACTCGAAAGAATTGAAGGCCCTGCTGGAAAAAGTCATGAGATTCTGTCCGGCCGACCTGAGGGAAAGACTTGTAATGAACAGACGAAGGCCCCGACGACGAGGTAAGCCATTGTGAAGACTATCGACACAATGAGCAGGGCTGAGCTTGCCGCATTCGTTCAGGAACATCTTCGGACAAGAGATCTCGATATGGTTCTCAGTGGTGGGGCATGCGTTTCTGTTTATAGTCAAGGAAAGTACCTCTCAATGGATCTCGACATGATTCACATCACCCTCATGTCTCCGAAGCGCAAAAGAATTCGGGATGCGATGCATGAACTTGGCTTTGCTGAGTACGTACGCCATTTCAAACACCCCGAAACGGACTTCCTGGTCGAGTTTCCTGCCGGGCCACCAGCCGTTGGAGAGGAGCCCGTGAAAGAGATTCAGGAGAGACATGAGACCACCGGTATTCTTAAGATCATATCACCCACCGACTGCGTTAAAGACAGGCTGACCGGTTTCTACCATGATGATGATCACCAATGTCTCGAACAAGCCATACTGGTTGCCCGGGGAAATCCGGTCGACTTTAACGAAATAGAGAGATGGTCTAAGGGAGAAGGCAGGAGCGATCTATTCAAGCAGATTCGAGAACGATTGAAAAAGAAGGCATGACAAAAGAACGGACAAGTATCATCGTTCGCCGGAAGGAAAAGACCATGGATGTTTACAAACACGAGAACCAGGTATGAAAGCCAGGCTTAAAATAGCTACAGCCCGGACCCCGGACGGAAGCGAGATGGAGCTTCGTCAGCATGACCGTGACTTTTCGATCAGGATCAATGGTCGGGAGTTGATGAGCAGTCGTCAACATGAGTCGGAACTTGCACTGGCTCGGCTGGGTTGTGCGCATCTGGTCAGTCGCAAATCTCCCCGCGTACTGATCGGCGGCCTGGGCCTGGGCTATACCCTGCGCCAGACTCTCGATATGCTGAGTCCCCACGCCAAAGTGATGGTGAGTGAACTGTTGGGTGCGGTAGTCGAATGGAATCGGGAGTACTTCGGGGAACTCAATGGCCGTGCTCTGGATGACGAACGAGTGAACCTTAAGACGGGTGATATCGTCCCGCTCATCTCACATTCCAAGAGGAGATTCGATGCGATCCTGCTGGATATCGATAATGGTCCCACTGCGGTGACCGATTCAGGGAACAAGCGTCTGTATGGTCGTGAAGGAATCCGGGCCTGTCGCCTTGCGCTCCGCCAGGGCGGGTGCCTGGCAATATGGTCACCTGAGCCGAGTAAGCGTTTCGAACATCTCATGATGAGCTGCAACTTCCATGTGCGGCGTTACCGGGCGCCCGCGTACAAGGGGAGTAAATCGCAGGGCCGTTTTGTATGGGTCGCCTCGGAGGACGAGAGTGTCCTGCCTCCCGGTGGTGGCGAGCCGATCCTTACGCCTAAGAAGAAGCAGAGGGGCAGAGGAGCAGCGCCGCAGAGAAATGCACAACGGCGAACCACGGATCCCACGGATGAATGACAAGCTTTGACAGGATTAACAGGATGCCGAGATGCAGAGAACTACTTCAGACCACGAATCTACCCCGGGATGAACCCGGGGCAGGCACGAATGAATGTAGAACCACGCAGAACTGCATGTATGTATGTGAGTATGTGAGTGAGGTGTCAGGGAACCTGGCAAACAGTCAACAGTGGACAGTTTCAGGGGGTCGTAATCGTCCTCGTCCTCAGTGAGCGGAGCGAACGGTCCTCGTCCTCGAGTAAGAAACTGATTCAACCCCGCGGAGCGGGACAAGTATCCAACACCCAACAAGGAATATCCAATTTCCAAGTCTTGACACGCCCGCAGGGGCCCGTAGACCAGAATGCAGTTTCCTTGATCCTTGGATTTGAGTGTTGGTTATTGGATATTCGGTCCTATCGACCATCTGTCCCTGCATCAACACGCGGTCCGTCTCTTCAGGCATTGAGCATCATCGACCTGACCCATTGAGCCGCGCCCCGACACATCGGGGCGCGGCTCAACGTACAACGCCCATCTTGCCCGGCATCGTGTTCGCCGAAGGCGGGCTCTGGTGCTGGGCCCCATTCGTGTTAATTCGTGTGATTTGTGGGCAGAAGTAGTTCTCTGCGCATTTTCCTGGCTAGTCTTGGTCCGCCAGGGCATGTGCGCCGATGGCCTGGAGTCTCGGATCCTTCGACTTCATCTCCAGTTCAGGGGTCTCGGCATTCGCCAGCAGGGGATTGACCTGATAGAGGGCATTGCGTTCTTTCGAAGGCAATGACGGACGGCGGTTCCCATCGGTACAGAACCACGCGTTGTTACGGAAGGAAAATGTTTCGGCCTCGGTGTTGGGGCCAATATTCACGAATGTCTGAACGCGTTCGTCAAAAACGACCAGGTTCGCCTCGAATACTCCCCGTTGACACCGTCTGAACGCGTCCGTCGGTTGCTCCTGGAGAATTCGCATAACCCACTTGTCCGGATGGATGAAAGTATTCCGCCGAACCACGCAGTCGATTGAGGTGACATACGCGACTGGCGCAGAGCTGCCGACGAAGTGGTTACCTGCGACCTCGATGTCCTTCGCTTCATAGCCCTGCGGCTTCGGCCGGAAGAACTCCAGCCCTGTGCTACCGCCCAGATTGATCGCGCGCGCACCGGCATTCTTGAAGAAGTTCTGCCTTACCAGAATGCGAGCCGAGCCGCCCTTTGCTTGAATCCCGGTGTCCTGGGAGTAACCCACCTTGCCGAGGAATCGGCTTTTCTCGACAATACCATCATGGCATCCAACCATATCGATCGCCGACCCGCCCCAGCCGGAAAACATGCAGTTCCTCACCACGAAGTCGTCGAGGCCGGAAAGTTTCAACCCGTCTCGATTTCCTGTCGGACCAATGTCCTCAATGGTCACATTCTCGAATACCATACCCTTTGACGGCGTTGCGTAACTGCCGCCATCGTCGGCGTTGATCCCATTTCCTGCACAGCCGGAAACCTTCACATTGCGGAGCGTGATGTAGTTGCAGTCGGCGAAGCGCATGGCTTCGTTCCCGCCCATGAAGATCGGTGGATTCTGAGCATCTGCGCCGCTGATGAGACTGCGCTGATCCTTCGTTCCATCGACTTTCTCTATCCATATGCCGTTACCATAGTTCCCGGGTGCCAACAGGATGGTTGCTCCCGGCTGAGCATGACGCAACGCGCTTCGGAGTTCGTCCGCATCATGCACGGTGATGTCGTCGGCCAGCGCCAGAGATTGGCAAGCAAGCAAGACAATGAACGCCATAACCGTCCCTGTGACGGGAGTGAGGAGTCCGTCTCGTATCATGCGCAGTCTCCAATCGTTGGGTGCCCATTGGGGCCATTACCGTAATCGCACCATCCTACCTGAATCCGGCCCAATAGCACCATTCCAGACTCTGACAGGATCCACAGGATCACGAAAAGACGGGGGCTGGACAGGCAAGCGCAAAATGATATGCTCTTCCACAGCAGCAGGGGGAATATGATGGAAATTGCGTTCAAGTGCCCTAACTGTCAGACCGCATTGGTCGCTATGCCACCGGACGGGCCCGGTGACAAGTTGGACTGTCCGGAGTGCAGTAAGTCGTTGGTCATTCCCGAGCCTGAAGATGAAAGCGCCCCACCTGCGGAGGTGGGCCGACTACAGTTGAAGAAGCAGGAGCCACCGGCGCCATCGTCTGGTTCGACGGGGATTCCGTGTCCGAAATGTGGGGTCGAAATGAAGCACGGCTCCGTGCTGTGTCCGAACTGCAACTACAACATGCGGGGCGGCCACCAGGTCAACGAGTTTGCGAAGATGCCAGAGGTGGATAGCTCGAAATGGCGTGACCCGACTATGGTCAAGGACCTGTGTAAATGGGGGTTTGGCCTGCTCCTGCTTGGCGCTGTTTATTTCGGAATCGGCGTACAGCTTGTGAGTACTGGCTGTGCGATCTGGGGTGGGCTTCTCGCGGTTGTTGGCGTGCTGTCTCTGGTCATACGCAGGCGCGGTATGTACCTGTTATTGCGGGGATCCTTGCATTCGCCGGGGTGGGAAATGCACTGGGGGCATTCTTAAGCGGCTCGAAGGGCTGGATTATTTTCAGAGGCATTCAGATTGCCCTGGCCGTGTGGCAAGTGCGTAAATACAAGGACTTCGCCATCTTACAAGAGAAAGGCTAGGAATAGAAGGCATCCTCAGACCTGCACACTGGACATCTGCAGCAACTGGTTATGGACGACGACCGATCTTGTCTGCATTATCGAAATCAGTTGTCTAAGTTCAAGTGTTCGATGAGAAGATGAATATGGAGTTTCAACCGGATTATAGGCATTTTGCGGACGTGATGCTGAACAAACGCCCCGCTCGCCTGCCGCTTTACGAGCATATTGTCAACGCGGCCTCCATGGAGAAGATCCTGGGGCTGCGCTTCGCCGAATTGGAAGGCGGAAATGCGAAGGATAGAGCCGAGTACTTCCGCCATCACGGTCGGTTCTTTCGTGAGATGACCTACGATACGGTGTCGTACGAAGTCTGCATCGGTGGAGCCCTGCCCGGGCACACGGCGATTTGCGGCGGCCAAGGCCCCATTCAATCACGCGCGGACTTCGAGTCCTATCCATGGAGTGAGCTGCCCCAGCTCTATTGGCGTCAGGCGCGTCCACGTCTGGACGCGCTGGTTGCCGCGCTGCCACCAGGCATGAAGGCGGTGGGTGGCGTGGGCAACGGTGTGTTTGAACTGGCCGAATCTCTGGTCGGGCTGGAGTACCTCCCATTTATGGAGGCTGATGACCCGGAGCTGTACGACGACCTCTTTCGGGCCATAGGCAACCTGATGTGCGCGATCTGGGAGGACTTCATGTCTCGGTATGGCGGCCACTTCGTCGCCTGCCGTTTCGGCGACGATCTGGGTTTCAAGTCGTCGCTTCTGACCAACCCGGCGACGGTGCGCAAGCAAATCATCACGCAGTATCGCCGGGTCATCGACATCGTGCATGCCGGCGGCGGGCTGTTCCTCTGGCATTCATGCGGGTGCATTTTCGAGATCATGGACGATGTGATCGCCCTGGGTATCGACGCGAAGCACTCGAACGAGGATTCCATCGCACCGTTTGATCGATGGATTGAGGACTATGGCGACAGGATTGGCCTGCTGGGCGGCTTTGATATGGACTTCCTTTGCGTGAACTCGGCAGAAGTCATTTACGAGAGGGTGTTCGAGTTGGGTGGCCGATTCAGAAAGGCGGCGCGCGGGTACGCGCTGGGTTCAGGGAACTCCATTCCCGAGTACGTGCCAACAGAGAACTACCTGGCCATGATTCAAGCAGCGCAGAGGTTACGGCAGGAAGAAGCCACATGAATCGGACATCGAACCAGGGAGTGCATGCGACGCGGTGCCCGCGCGCATGACTCCTGTCGTTCGGGTCCATGAGATGAAAAAGAAAACAGTCATTTGGGGGGTGATCGCGGTGGTCGTTCTTCTGGTTGCCGTGCCGGCATATATCGTGTGCGATGTGGTGTTCCACGGTCCCCATGTGGTCAACTACAATCAACGTTGCGAACGCGTCGTGACGGAGCAGAATCTCATTGGCCAATTGCCAAAGGCGGTCGAAGCCGCCCTCGGCCAACCAACATCGGTCTATTGGTATGACGAAGCAGGGAGTTTTACACTCAACTATGCCCCACACCCGTCTTTCCCCTTTGCGACGTTCCAAGCCCATTTCAACAACGGAAGACTGAACTCAATTGAGATGTACGACGACTAGGACCCAACAAGAAAATCCATGATATTTTCGCGTAGCCGCGAAAAATCATGATTTTGGACGTTCCACCGGCGATGCGCGCCGATGGAACGTTCGGGGTGCCCGGTTCCCGGTCCACCCCCTGGCCCTTCGGCGCTTCGCGCCTCAGAACCAGGGGGTGGACCGGCAAATCTACGTTGATAATCGGCCGCTTCGCGTCCATTATCACCGCAGATTTGCCGGTCACCCCGAACGTTCGCTGAAAGGATGGAAATGAAAGAGAAAGACTACATTGTCATCGTGCAGTGCCATCGGGTGAAACAGCATTGCTCGGGCTATTTCTGTGAGAAGTCCTTTCACGACAGAA
>SPBP01000016.1 GCA_004525935.1 Lentisphaerales bacterium
GAGAGATCGGGGCTACTCGCCGACCCTCTACGATTGTGGGGAAGGCCAATGCCGGTTGGGAAGCAAAGGGCATTTGCACCAATCGGTGACCCGGGGAACGGTGGAAGATGCCCGGTGGTCGGCGTGAGAGGGGTTGTTGGGCTGGAATTGGGGACAGAAAGAGGGCAGAGCGCCCCTATGCGACTGCCTTGATCAGCTCTTTGACACCCAGGATGCTGATTGCACGTTTCATGTTGTAGGTTAGAGCCGTAAGACTGAACTCGGCACGGACGATTGGTAGTCTCCGCGTCAGAAAATGACGCTGCCCTCCCCATGACCACGCTGCTCACTGTGCCGCCCTGTCCGTAGCCATCAACATCTCAACCGCAGCCCGGCCTAACAAGCCCACGGCCCTCATCGCCCATGGCTCTGGGCTCTTCCTGAAACCTGAACACCTGTCCGCCGAAGGCGGATCCCCTCCAGAGGCGGGCAGGCAGCCTCTGGCGGAAAACCTGCGCCGATTCTTCGGCGCTGAGGCAGTCGTTATGCTGTTGAAGACTTTGGCGTACCATGGTATAGTCCTTATCATGCCTGAGTTGAGGACTGAGAGCTTATTCAGGCGGGTCGCCCCGCAAACAAGATTGCACCATTGGAGTAAGCGAATGATACCGAAAGTCATAGCAGCCCAGTACGAACACGACTTCACTGTCCGCATCACCTTCGCAGATGGGACGGAGGGTGATGTAGATCTTACAGATGAACTCTACGGCGAGGTCTTCGAACCCCTCAAGGATCCCACGGCCTTCAAGGCGTTCACTGTCCACCCGGAATTCCACACGCTCTGCTGGCCAAACGGAGCCGACATTGCTCCTGAGTTTCTGTACGAACAACTACAGATCCCAGCATAAGATGCGTGGAGCATATTTACGATGGACGCGCGAAATGCTCACGCACGATGTTGGTGCGCCACGCTGGCGCACGTATCTAGCGGGGTGAAAGTCCCCGTCAGGCAAGCGTCATCCCCGAGAGAAACAACAGAAAATATGGTTGCGGGACCCTCGCCGCCGCGGTATGATATATTGTAATACTGGAGGGAGAGAATATGAGTACCGCAAAAGTTGCTATCACCATCGAAGAGGGCCTGTTGGGCAAGCTAGACCGCTTGGTCAAGGCGCAGGTCTTCCCGAATCGCAGCAGAGCGATCCAGGAGGCAGTGTCGGACAAGTTGGCAAGACTTGATCGCCGACGTCTTGCGCAGGAGTGCTCAAAACTCGACAAGAGTTTTGAACAGGCCATGGCAGAAGAAGGACTGAACTCGGAGATTGAGTTATGGCCAGCATATTGAGAGGCGATATTGTCTGGGCAGACCTGAACCCGACGAAAGGACATGAGCAGGCTGGCTTGCGCCCGGTCTTGATTCTCAGTCAGGATGTGTTTAACGAACGTTCTGGCACTGTCATTGCTGTAGCGCTAACAAGCCAGCCCCCACAGGCAAGCTTTCCTCTCAATCTGGAATTAGGGGACACCAAGCTTCCCAAGAAATCATGGGCCAAAATCAGCCAGATTCGCACACTCTCGGTCCAAAGACTGACGAAGAAGATCGGAAGAGCATCTCCCGAGGAACTCTCCCTCGTGGTCGAAGGACTTAATGAGATCATCGGGGGATAACACCGAAATCGACTTTATTGTCGCTAACGAGCCCAAAAGTCATTTCAAGCGTTGGCCATCCAGAAGATACAAGAATACGGGGTTGACGATCACTAATCGATTGTGATAGTGTAATACCCAGCAATATCGATGGAGGTTTTAGTATGCAAGCGGTAACAGTATCACCGAAATTTCAGGTCGTTATACCGCGGCCTGTTCGAGACAATCTTCATCTTCACGCCGGACAGAAGATGCAGGTCGTCGAGTTTGACGGAAGAATTGAACTGATTCCGGAACGAGACATTCGGGAGCTTCGTGGATTCCTGAAAGGCATCAACACGGATTTTGAAAGGGAGGCAGACAGGGTATGAATGTGGTCGATTCCTCCGGTTGGCTTGAGTATTTTGCGAACGGGCCCAACGCACAATGCTTCTTCCCCCCTCTCAAAGACACGGAATCACTCGTAGTACCAGTAGTTGCCATTTATGAAGTCTTCACGGTTGTCCTCCGAGAACGAGGCGAGACTGAGGCTCTGCAAGCAGCAGCAGCAATGCAGAAAGCAACGGTTTCCGACCTCACAACCACACTCGCCTTAGCCGCGTCAAAACTCAGCCTGCAACATACCCTCCCTATGGCAGACAGCATCATTCTCGCAACAGCACAGCTTCACAACGCAACCATCTGGACTCAAGACGCCGACTTCAAGGGCATTGCCGGTGTGAAGTACTTTCCGAAGAAGAAGTAGAGCATAATCCGCCAGACGGGCTATGTACAAAAGGGCTCTACTCTACTCGGTGGAAGGGAATATGATAGATTTGCTCAGATCGCTCGCATTGTTGCTCGTGCTTCTCAACCCTTTTCTCGTCATCATCTACATGATTGACCGAGGTTCCGCACTTCCAGATCGAACACAGCATGATCGATATCGTACTGGACTACATCGGCAATACTTCTGAAGCGCACAGCACGCCGCCGTTGTCCGTGTCCCTCCCGGATGCGGACGACAACCAGTTCCTTGAAGTCGCTATCTCAGCCAATGTTGACTACCTCGTCACAGGCAACCTGAAACACTTCCCGACCCGATTGCGATGTGGCGTGAAAATGCTCTCACCAAGTGAGTTCCTCAATGCAATGACCAAGCACAGAACATGATGCATCAGGCTATCGCAACCACTTCCTCCCGCCAAGAGCACCACAGCATTTCTGGGCACTACACCGCAACCCGCGCACGAAATCTCTAGAAAACCAGGACGGAATTCGCTTCAGTCTATCCCAACTTGAACTAGCCCTGCGAAAGCAGGGCTAGCAGCAGAAGAACCGAACCAACACTGAACCGTATTCAAAATAGCTTCGCCATTCTGAAACGGTTGCATTGCCTCACCACAGACCCGAAGGCACGCACGCGGTTAACCTTGGGCTTCTCTGCTAGACCATGGCCTGCTTGATGAAGATGAACACAAACACGGCTACTGTCTCGATCATGCCGAGCGCCATAAGATAGTTCGCAAGGCCTTTGCCGGTTTCGGCAAGAGCCACCGAGGCGCCCGCTCCAGCCTTGCCCTGCATCCAGGCCGACATGCCTATCGCGATTCCCGCGAACAACCCGCCCGCCTGCAAGTTGTGGTACATCGCCGGCGGTACAGCCGTCGCAGCCTTTACGATTGTTCTCATAAGCAGCATGCCGTAAATCGTTTGCGTAAGCGGGGCTCCGATGAATGCCACAAGCATGAACGGCGCCATCTTGTTGTTGGCGTAACACCTCTTCCATGCGCCAACTGCCGCCATGCCGGCAGCCCCGGTGCCGAGCGCGGAGCCGACCGCAGCAAACGATAGAACAAGTGCGCCTCCCAGTTTCCCGAGCGCCGAAATGACCTGGCTCTGCAGTTCAGGATCCATGCCATTCAATGGTTCTACAAACATGATAATTTCCCTCCTTGTTAGCTATTGATTCGTCTTCTCATGTCTTGTGCCTCTAAAGTGTTCAGGCGTCAGGTGTCAGGCCCGGATATTCAATCAGTTTCCCCCTCACCCCCACACTCACATACCCCCACACTCACACACAGGCAGTCTTCTGATCCGTCTTCTGTTCAAACGGCTTGAAGCCGAAGCCGGCCCATTCCAGCTCAATGTGACTCGAGAATTCAAGAGTATTCAGTCGCACACCGTGCACCAGCACGCCCACCAGGCAGAGCACGATGTTGAGAGCATGACCCGCAAACAGGATCACCGCCGCGATGACACCGGCGACAATGCTGTGGATCCCTTTGCCGAGTGCAAGATCATTGAACGCCATTGCCACTGCCAGTCCGGCGCTGCCGACGGCAAATAGCCTTATGTAAGATATGACGTCGACAAAGTTGCCGATAATTCCGAGTGGCAGCATTATGTGCCCCGCGAACTCGGTCTTGAGCCGTGCCAGCGGTGTCATGAACAGAACAACAAGTAATGCGCCTATCCCCAGCAGCCAGAAGGCCGGACTAGGAAACGGCACATCCAGTACAGCCTCTTTTGCAAAGAAGTACATAGTCCAGGTCAAGCAGATCCAGCCGACCTGCGCTAGTGCCCGCGTACTGTTCAGCATGCGGAGTCCGTTCCAGGCGTGTGCAATTGTGAGATGCACTGCACCCACAACAAAGCATAAGTTGATCAGGTTGCTCTCCTCCAGCAGCCACGGAACACTTAGACGCCGCACGCTATCGGGAAGTGATGAGATGCCGAAGAAATTGCCCGTAATCGCACCCCATACGATCGTAACAATGCTCAGGATGGCAAGGAGCCTGAATGGCTCCGGTGGCGCCCTGCGGAAAGCGAGGCGTAATACGGCTGTAAGCACCAGGAAGATAAGCCCGTACCCGGCATCGCCGACAAGTACGCCGAAGAAGAAACTGAAGAACAGGAGAAATACCGGGCTTATATCGACCTCTCTGTAGCCGGGCAGGATGTCTATGACCTTTAGAAGGCTCTGGAGTGGTCTGACCCATACGGGATTCTTGATCAGGGTGGGGACCCGATCGTCAGCCGACGGTTCCTCGACAAGCAGGCCCCATCCGTGTTTTGCAGCCGACTCCCGCAGGCTCTCTGCGCGATCAGCCGGACAGAAGCCCTGCAGGTACATTGTTCGGCCGGCCACGCCCATGCCTTCACGTGCTTCAAGGTAATCCCTCCTGCTCAGGAGCGATGAGAGCAACGCGTCAACATCCCCAATCCGTGCGGCCAGCGTGGAAAGTTCAGACCTGCATCGTGACAGTTGCGCACGACTGGACTCAACCTCAGCCAGCACCGTGGCAAGTGGACGCGAGGGCAGGGGAATCTCCTCTGCAGCATCGAACTCAAAGTCGCCGGCTCCAATAAGAACGAAATATACGCCCGTCTTGCCGCGGCTGACCTCAAACCTGCGCGTCCCTTCAGGAAGCTCTGTCGGGCCGCGCCCGGTCTGACGGTACAGCTTCACCGTCACACCCCGTTCCGCCAGGCGCGTGACTGATGCCGGTTCAAGATCGCCAAACGGCTCGACACTCAGCCGTTCCTCGTCGAGCATTGCAAGCCGTTCCTCGGCGGCTTTTCGGTCCCCGGCAAGCTTGTGTATACGTACGACAATAGATTCTGCCGATCCGGTGACATCTTCACCCGAACCGTCCGGCTTGGTCTCCGCTGCTGCCGCGTGCAGCATGGCAAGCGCCTGCTCAACATGCCCAATATCCGACTGGCTCCTGTCCAGGTCCCCGCCCCCCGGCTCATTGATCGGCACAAGATGAAGCACGCCCAGCTTGCCGAGTTCACCAAGTGTCCGGGTCCTGTCTTCATCGAGACAGAGCAACGTGACCTTTTTCATGCCGACTATCATCTACGCGGCCTCGTCCTTGTATGCGTAATCAACTGTACGGCTCTTCGCGAGCTTGGCGCGTGCCACCGCCGCGGTCTGCTCATCACCGAGGAATATCCGGATTACGCGGATATGCTCTTTGCACTCCGGAATCTTAACCTTCTCAAAGAGATTCACCCGCTGCGTTGTTATTCGTAACTCGTATCCGATCTTGCGGAATTGTTCATCGAGTATCTTTCGCTGTACACGCAACTTGCCAAGTTGTTCAACGGCGTCCAGCCCGGCATCGAGCCACGGTGGCGTTGTGAACAGGTCCACCTCGGAACGTGCGAAAGTCATCTCTTCAAACACCGGAATTCCGACACCTGCAACATTAGCCTCGCCGACCCGGAGCTCTTTAATAGCGAGAAGGCCTTCAATATCCAGCGGTTCAGAGAAGAGGACCGACCATGTCTTCACGTTGTCCAACAGCGCGCGTTCGTCGGACAATACAGCGTTCCTGCGGTGATCGATGGATTGCATCTCGGCCTGCAACTGCTGCTGCTTGAGTTGCAGCATGGGCAGAAATCGCTGGAACCGGGCCAGTGCTTCGCGCTGGGCCTTCAGTTCGTTCTTTGTGTGTTTGATCTTCTTTGCCATGCGCCACCGTCCGTCCCTGCATTGCGCCGATTACGGATTGGTCTCTACACCGGCAGCTTTCGGCCAGAACTTGTCTATCAGAGACGAATGTATTCCCGTTTCCATAGGCTCGAAGCAGTCGGCCAGGATTGCCCAGCCGAGATCAAGCGCCTGTTCCAGGGGAATATTCACCGAGAGATCCATCATTTCGTGTTCGAATCTCTTGCCGTACTTCAGCAGTTTCTCGTCCCACGGGCTCATCCGGAAGCCCATGGCCAGTTTTTCGAGTGACTCTCGATATGCTGCAAAAAGCTGGATCATCGTGTTCATGATCGTCCGGTGATCATCACGCGTCTTCCCGTTCACCTGCTGCTTCAGCCGGCTCAAGGATCCGAACGGCTCAATATGCCCATCACGCAGGTAGAACTGTCCCTCCGTAATGTAACCGGTATTGTCGGGTACCGGATGCGTTACGTCGTCGCCCGGCATGGTGGTTGCGGCAAGAATGGATATGGATCCGGCGGTATCGAAGTCGACCGCCTTCTCATACCGTGAGGCGAGCTGACTGTAGAGGTCGCCCGGGTACCCGCGGTTTGAAGGAATCTGCTCCATTGTGATGGCAATTTCCTTCAGAGCATCTGCGAAACTGGTCATATCGGTCAAGAGCACCAGCACCCGTTTCCCTGCCAGTGCGAAATTCTCGGCAACCGCAAGGCTGATATCCGGTACCAGCAGGCATTCCACCACCGGATCCGCCGCCGTATGCACGAACATGACCGTCCTGGCCAGCGCGCCCTGCTCGTCGAGTGTGTCGCGGAAGTAAAGGTAGTCGTCATATTTCAGACCCATGCCGCCAAGAATAATGATGTCCACTTCGGCCTGGAGCGCAATCCTGGCAAGCAGCTGGTTATATGGCTCACCTGCCGCCGCGAAGATCGGGAGCTTCTGGGATTCAACAAGTGTGTTGAACACGTCGATCATCGGGATGCCGGTTCGCACCATCTTGCTCGGGATGATGCGCTTCACCGGGTTTACCGGCGGCCCACCAATCTCGATCAGGTTATCCGACAGGACCGGTCCCTTGTCACGCGGGACACTGCCGCCGGTGAAAATGCGGCCGAGCAGTGAGTCAGAAAAAGGCACACGCATCGTATGACCGAGGAACCGCACCTGGGCATCGGTCGCGACACCACGGGAACCGGCAAAGACCTGGAGTGAAACTTCGTCACCCTTCAACCGGATTACCTGGGCAAGCGACATACCACGACGCGAAGTAACCTCGGCGAGTTCACGGTATGTGACATCTTCGGCACGAAGATTGATCACGTTTCCGCTTATGTTCTCAATCCGATGATAGACCCTGCGCATCAGGCGCATCCTCCCCATTTTCGAAACGTCACCCGGAAACCGAGGTCGGGTTCGACACTATGTCCTCAATCTCGCCCTGCAGTTTGCCGAAGTCGGCGCTGTCCATTTCGAGCCGGTTCCAATCCTTCGTTAGATGCGTCAGTCGATGGAAGAACCGACGACCATCCTCTTTATTCTCGAAAGTGAGTGGGGTGGCAAGGATCCGGGCCAGCGCGCCGAACACATGCTTCTGCCGTTCAGCGGGCGATGCACCGTCCACCTTGTCATACGCGTCCTGCTGAAGGTACGTGGAATCGACATATTCAGCCTTCATGTATGTCACGAAATCCTCGATTGGCGTTCCTTCCTCGCCGACAACCTTCATCATCTGCGCGACATCATTGCCTTTCTTAAGAATTTCGCGAGCCATGGCTACGTCATTCGAGTCAACCACACTCGGATATCTGCTCCAGCTCTCGAGTGGATCGATTGCCGGGTACCGGCGGGCATCCGACCGACTTCGTGACAGGCCGTGAAATGCGCCGACTACCTTGAGCGTGGATTGTGTGACCGGTTCATCGAAATTCCCGCCCGCCGGACTGACCGTGCCGCCGATGGTTATCGAGCCGGTGGAACCGTCAGGCAACGTGAGAACACCGCCACGTTCATAAAAACTCGCAACTACCGATTCCAGGTAGGCCGGGAACGCTTCTTCGCCCGGGATCTCTTCCAGTCGCCCGGATGCCTCGCGAAGCGCCTGGGCCCAGCGCGATGTTGAGTCGGCAAGCAGCAGAACACTCAGCCCCATCTGCCTGTAGTATTCCGCCAGCGTCACGGCCGTGTAAACAGATGCTTCACGTGCGGCAACAGGCATCGAACTCGTATTACAGATAATCACAGTTCGTTCCATCAGGCTGCGACCGGTCCGCGGATCGACCAGCTCCGGGAATTCCCTGATCGTCTCCACCACTTCGCCCGCGCGCTCGCCGCATGCGGCAACAACCACAACGTCAACGTCGGCATGCCGACTGGTAATCTGTTGAAGCACTGTCTTGCCGGCGCCGAACGGGCCGGGTATGCAATAAGTGCCGCCACGTGCAACAGGGAAGAACGTGTCGATAATCCGCACCTTGGTAACAAGTGGCTCGGTAGGTTTCAGCCTCTCCTTGTGACAGCTGATCGGGATCTTGACGGGCCAGTTCTGGACCATCGTTACTTCGTGCACGACACCACGCTCGTCTTTCAGCTGAGCTATCTTCTTCTCAACCGTGTACTTGCCGGCCTCTGCGATTTCCTCGACTGAACATGGACCCTTGATACCGAACGGCACCATGATCTTGTGCGCGAAAATACCTTCAGGCACCGTACCGAGCGCGATTCCGGCAGATACCTCGTCGCCCTTCTTTACCACTGGCGTGAAGGCCCATTCGGAGTCGCGGGGTAACGCTTCAACATATGTCCCGCGTTTCAGGAAGAAACCGCACTTCTCAGCAACCCGGTGTAATGGATTCCGAAGGCCGTCGAAGACCTGGCCCAGCAGGCCCGGTCCGAGTTCGACGTCAAGAAGGTTGCCGGAGAACTCCACTTTGCCGCCGACCTGAAGGCCGGTGGTGTCCTCGAACACCTGCATGTCCACGTACTTGCCGCGAACGCGGACAACTTCGCACATGAGTCCGACGTCGCCGATCCAGGCATAACCGACCTCGTTCTGGCCGACCGCATCATCAAACTCAACGGTGAGCATGTTTCCGTTGACGCCCTGTATCTTGCCGGTTGCACTCATTGTGTCACCTTCGCTTCGTTCGCCTCGCCGGGTTGCGCGAGGTCAGCGGCTGTTTTGTCAAGTCGTGCCATGCCCTGCTCGGCATCAAGCTTCGACCAGCGGGTAGCCATCTGCAGCTTCAATGCGTAGCCAAGTATGGCATTCGAGGCGAACGTGTCAGCACCTTCAAGTTCCTCGATCTCATGCCACCGCAAACGGTCGAGTGCCAGCTCGGTCTGCAGCGGATCGCCGCGCGAGAACGCATCTGACACTGCCCTCTGTCTGTATGAGTCGAACCCGGCCTGCTCATGCAGGTAGCGAGCGGCATCGCGCCCGGTCCGTCCGGCACGTTCGCGCACAATCGCATTGCGTAAGTCAGTGTCACGCTCTTGCCAGTCGGCCACAAAAGGATGCATTCGTATTTGCTCGGGTTCAGCATCATCGGATCCTTCGCTCTGGAGAATTGTACGGATTCCCTCGAGATCGGCAGGGGACAGGTGTTCCTCGCACTGCGCTACAAAATCGACTGCCGTCAGCGATGGTGCGGACTCCAGGGAAAGCGCTGGAAGACTTGCAGCAAAAAAATAGTAATTCATCAGGCCGTTTTCCTAGATCGCGAGCCGGCGCTTCTAGCCCTTGCTCGATGCGCTACCCGCGCCTTTCATTATGGCTGTAAGCTGCGGACGGAGTAGATGACATAACGCTTCAGTAATCGCATCAGCCGAAAAATCATGATGAACATCAGCGTTGACCAGCGAGACCTTGAGGCCCGAGATGACATCACTGTCACCCTTGATGACAAGCCCCTTGTTCATCGACTCGGCGAACGTGGAGAGCATGAACTCTTTCAGTGCGGCTTCATCCGCCGGATTGACCAGCGCCTGGATATGTTCGGATCCGTCCTTCGTGCAGTACGCCTCGACGATCCGGCCAAGCATCTCCTTCAGCACATCGCCGGTCAGGGAATCCTTCACCTTCGCTGCGAGTATTCTTTCGAATGCCTCGGTCACTGCGTTCTCGACCGTCAGCACAACGTCACGCCCGGCCTGCTCAATAGATTTCTTGCCGCGCTCTGCAAAAGAAGTGGAATCCTGGTCCGCCTTCTCGACAAGCCGCTTCGCTTCAGCCTGTGCTTCACTGACGATGTTCTTAGCCTTGCTCTCTGCTGCGGCAATGATTTCCGCGGCCCGGGTCTCGGCTTTGTCGACGCCGTCTTTCTGAATACGGTCCAGCAGGCTCTGGAGGTCTTCGCTCATTAATCTTCCCCTAACAGGTGCGGATTACGACATCAAGAATTGGTCCAGCAACGCGAGACGACATATTAGTACGAGACCGCTGTCACAAACAAGTGTTTTTCCGGTCGGCTAATACCCTCTGAGATCCGCACCCCATCACGGCGGTGAGTTGTCTGTCAGGGGGTAGGACAGTGGCTCCGAAGCCGACAGGATCTCGCGGCAAAGGTGAAGGTCAAGAATTTGACGATTATGACTGGTCCACGGGTGTGGCCATCGAGCAGGACCAGGAACTGCATGTATGTGTGTGAGTATCTGGGCCCGCCTGCAGCGACTATGTCGCGGACATTGCGGGTGTGAGGAACTGATTCAATATCCAACACCCAACAAGGAATGTCCAATTTCCAAGTCTTGACACGCCCGCAGGGACCCGTAGACCAGAATGCAGTTTCCTTGATCCTTGGATTTGAGTGTTGGTTATTGGATATTCGGTCCTATCGACCTTCTGTCCCTGCATCAACACGCGGTCCCGTCAGCCAGGTGGGTCCGTCTCTTCAGGTATTGAGGATCATCGAGCTGAGCCATGCGCCCCGATTCACATGTCAGGCCGTAGCCTATTGGCGAAGGCTGGTCCTGCAGTCCCGCAGTTTCCCCCACACTCCCACACATGCAGTTCTCCGCGGCTCAACGTACAGCGCCCATCTTGCCCGGCATCGTGTTCGCCGAAGGCGGGCTCTGGCGCTGGGCCCCATTCGTGTCTATTCGTGTAGATTCGTGGATGAAGGCATTATTTTGCGTTCTCCGCGCCCTTCTGTAATGAGTTCCTGAGTCTGCAGACCAGGCAGGTAACGCTTGAGACCGGCAAAGAACCCCGCCGCTATTATCTCGTCACCACGCGGATTGGGATGCAGCCAGTCTGCAGTGAGCGTCCCGGGCTGTTCGGGATGACTGATCCAGCCAGCCCCCACATATACCGTAGACACCGGGGAGGCATCTGTCGATAGAGTGGCGGCAAGTGCGGCGTATTCCTTGTTCAACTTCGGGAATGGTGGCCATTCATGATATGGCGAACCGATCAGGATAATCATCTTCGGATTATTCCCTCGCAGAATGTCTATTATCCCTGACATCGCCTTCAATGTCGGACCGAGTGTCTGTTCGTTAGACCTGTCATTCGTGCCGAGGATAATCAGGGCCACATCGGCTTTCCAGCCGGCGCTTGTTTCCTTGAGCTTATCTCTGACTTCCCACGTCTTCCTGCCCCAGTAACCTTCATGGACATTGATGAAATCATTACTTTTATAAGACTGATACTCCGGCGTGGTATTGAAGCCCGTAGTCTGGCTCCCGACAAATGCCACCGTCAGTTCTGCATCGATAAGCTTCTTCCAGAGCGCATAGCGGTAACTTTGCGCCATGACCGGTCTACCTCCGGATCCCTGTGTGATCGAATCGCCGATGCACACAATCCGCACCGCATCATTCGCCGCGCCCTGTGTCGCAAAAAGGCACGACAACACGACCGCTACGAGCACGAACTTCCTGATAGTCATGGTCCTGTCGAGCCGTCGGAAGTTGACTTCGTGGCAATAGGCTTTCTGGCAGGCATCATCCGCCACCTCCCTGTAGTTGTCCCTTGTCATGCGGCCCGAGAACAGACCTCGTCCCAGGCTGGAGTATGCGAACACCGGCATCTTTGTCTCTGCGTACCATTTTCTCTCTGCCACCTGGTCCGATCCGCCCAGGGATACACATCCTGGTCCCCACGGGTTCTCGACCTGTTCGGCCAGCCCATAGTTGGGACTGCTGGCTGCGGGTGGGGCCAGGTCATGTTCCTTGTCTCTGACTCCCCGCGCATCGGACCACATGCCGAGGCAACGTTCCGAGTCGCCCCCGGCGTAAACGGCAGCGGTATCGAAGGCGGTGATGCCGCATTCGCAGGCAGCGTCAAGGAGTGAGAAGCATTCGTCTCTTCGATCCGTGCTGAGAATCATAGCGCCCAGAACGATTCTCGAGATTGGTTTATCGATGCCGACAACCTTGGACGTGGTCATTGCTTGCGCTCCATCGGGTAGACGAGGCCCCATTGCGCTCGAATACTATCCATTGTCTTCATATTGGCCAGGGTCGTGTCCAGCGACACCACACTGCTTTCAAGATAGCCGTTGCGCAGACAGTTCGCAACTTCTTCAGCCTCGTAGTTGTAGCCATTCCCCACGCGCTCGAAACTGATTTCTTCTTCATCGGCCTGACCGGCTTTCACGATTATCCTGTCCGGCTGCCAGAACATGTGCGGTATCTTGATATGTCCGTCAGCGCCGTATATGGCGGCATCATGGCTGGTGTTTGTACGGATCGCAGAAGTTGACGTCGCTATTGCTCCGTCGTCATAACCAAGCAACACCGAACATTGCTCGTCGACACCTGTTTCGCCAAGGTGGACCATGCTGCTGATGCGTGATGGATCCCGTTGGAAGACCATCCTGGCCAGTGACACGTTGTAGATGCCGACATCGAGCAGGGCGCCGCCGCCGAGCTCCGGGGACAGCAGCCTGTTCTTCGGATCCCACCCGGCACGAAAACAGAAACTCGACTGGACAAGCCTGACCTCGCCTATGGCGCCGGAGGCAATAATCTTCCGAGTCTCGGCCATAGCCGGAAAGAAGTGGGTCCACATTGCCTCCATGAGGAATACGCCCTTCGCCCTGGCTGTCCCGATCATCTCGGTGGCTTCCGAGACATTCATGGCAAATGGTTTTTCACAGAGCACAGCCTTGCCACCTTCGAGGCATTGCAGCGTGGCATTCTTGTGCATTGGATGGGGCGTTGCGACGTAGACTGCGTCGACATCGCCATTTGCGGCCAGTTCCGCAGCGCCGATATGGCGATGCGTTACACTGAACTCCTCTCCGAACTTGTCGGCCGCCTCCCTGGATCGTGACGCCACCGCAACCACGCGGGCATCATGCAGCGCTGAGAGGCCCTTCGCGAAGTTGTGGGCGATTGAACCTGTTCCGATAATTCCCCAGCGAATCGTCTCGCTCATACTGTTCCTTTCATTAAGCCGTCACCGAGTCTCCTTTGTCGCTGCTTGTCCTTCGTAGCTCGAAGAGCGGAGTAGGAAGCTTTGTCGCAAGCTTTGTCGGTAAGTCTGTGAAGATGAACTTCTGGAGCAGTTCACGACCCGAGGATCGACAAAGCTCGCGAACAAAGCTCAGGCTGGCGGGAAACTAGTCGTCAAGGACAAAGGGCGGCAGGTCAGCGCGTAACGGCGCAGGCTGCTTGCACGTGCTGCCCGGCTCTACGTGACGGCCCTCCCGCGATGCATCATGCAGGGCATGCATCACGTCCAGTACATGATAGGCCAACTCGCCGCTCGCCCGATGATCCCTGCCGGATCTGATCGCATAGGCCATGTCGGCCGTTCCGATACACCGGCTGTTCTCTGCATAGCCATGTGAAAGCGGAACTTCCTTCCATTCAGAATCGGTGGAGCGTCGAAGGCGGACCGGTCCGCCGAATCCGTTTGGATCCGGTACACTCAGCGAGCCCTCGGTCCCGTAAATGTCGATGCACGGCACATTCGCCGACCACACATCGAAGCTGGTAACAATTGTCGCTATTGCGCCGCACTTGAAATCCAGCACACCGGCAATATGCGTGGGAGTCTCAACCTTCACTGCCATCCCCTTCAACGGCTCGCTGGTGACCGTGCGTTCGGGGAAAGTGATCCGGGTCGATCCGGTTACGCGGCGAATCGGTCCCATCAGGGCAATCAGCGCGGTGAGGTAGTATGGGCCCATATCGAACATCGGGCCGCCGCCCACCTCATAATAGAAGGCTGGGGCCGGATGCCAGCTCTCAGGACCATGACCCAGCATGAATGCTGTTGCCGCAATCGGTTTCCCGATGGCGCCGTCATCAATCAGCTTCCGGCACGTCTGCAGGCCCGCGCCCAGGAAAGTATCCGGGGCGCCACCAACCAGCACCTTGTTCCTGTGTGCCAGTTCCAGCAGTCGGCGCCCGTCTTCCCGTTGAGCTGTCAGGGGTTTCTCATTATAGACCGACTTCTTCGCCTCGACGGCAGCAAGTGCAACCTGTGCATGCGCCTTTGGGACCGTGAGATTCAGTACGATATCGATTTGCGGATCTGCCAGGAGTTCCTCGACAGTGCAGGCCTTGCGAAGTCCGTGTTTCTTCGCCTTGTCCTGTGCGCGTTCCGGCATCAGGTCAGCACATGCGATCATATCCAGGATCTCGAACTTCTTGCCCGTCTCAAAGTAGACATCGCTGATATTGCCGCAACCTATGACTCCGACCCCTACTTTTGCTTTCGACACAGGCGAATCCGTCCTTTCCTGATGCAGACCGTTTAGTCGGTCATTATGGTGCGCGACTTTGCCAGCAACAGTGCATGCGGTCAAGCAGAGAACTGCATGTGTGTGAGGAACTGATTCAATATCCAACACCCAACAAGGAATGTCCAATTTCCAAGTCTTCTTCTCACCGCCGCATGGGCCGTAGACCAGAATGCAGTTTCCTTGATCCTTTTCGAGGACCAGCCTTCGTCGCCCGACTCTTTTCGAGGTCAGGACTACGGCCCGGCAAGCCGACCGCCACTTACTGCGCAGTCAGCAAGCCAGGGTCAGTCAGACTGGAAGGGCGGAAACAGACCAATGCGGCGGGGCGACTACGCGAGGAACGGGGGGATCGGACAATCAAGGGAATCGGCCACGGCGCGAAGCAACTCCGCCTCGTCAACCGTAACACGGCCATCAGCGCCTATGCACGTTGCGCATGCGGTAACAACCTTCTTCTTGATGCCGGCAGAAGCCCTTACCAACTCGTCCAACGCCTGGTCAAAAGCCTTGAGTCCACACTGCTCATTCGGCATCAGCGTGAAGGACTTCCCCGGCTCAAGCCGGCTCATAGCCTTGGCAAACGCCGCTTCGGCGGCAGGCATGTCGTCCGCACCCCAGTATGCCAGGCACGAGATCAGCTCCGCGCATTTTGGCAGAACCGGTTTCAGGTTGTGATATATCACCGACGGCGGCCTGGTCTTCTCGAAGAGTGGCGCGAGCCGCCTGCCTATCATACGCTGAAGCGCATACTCGAACAGGTCGATGGATTTATCGGCACCCACCAGGTATTCAACATTCTCTCGGAACGCCGTGTATTGATTCCGGGAAAGTATCTTCAATGTCGAGAGCGCAATATCTGCCAGCGGAAGCCGTCCATCGGGAACTGTCGATTCAACGGCCTTCATGATCCGTCGGGTTTCGGAAAGTACCGCGGGATCGGCGTGCTTCGTCAGCCTGGCAAGTTGCGCATTCCGGGCTCCGTCTCCTTGTTCAGCAGCAGGCAGTAAATCACCGCACGTGCACCAAACGGCTCGCGGGCTGACTCCGACGCCGCTTCAGGCAGAGCGGCAACCAGGCCGGCGGCATATGCCATGTGCTGAGGACTAGGCGCCCCGACCCGGGCCACGACTTCGTCGGGTTCAATCGCAAAACCCGCGGTCATTCCGGCCAGACCCGCAACCACGGCCCTGGGCTGTTGGGATGCTCGGGTGGGTGCAGCCTGTGACTTCTCGAACTCGCCGTCAAAATGCGGGTCGATCCGACGAATCCGTTCCTCGAGTGGCGGATGTGTCGCCATCGCATTCAGAAACATGCTGCCGAGCCCGTTTGCGAAGAACATATGGCTCGCTTCCTCGGCCTCCTTGGTTGCCAGGCGCGAATGCTTCGAGAAGCCGCCAATCTTCTTGAGTGCTCCGGCTATTCCGCCCGGGTTCCTCGTGAATTGAACGGATGAGGCATCAGCCAGGAATTCCCGCTGCCTCGATACGGCGCTCTTGATGAGCTTACCGAAGAATACGCCGACATAACCGATGATCATCACCAGCAGGCCCAGTACAACGATGGGCATGTTGTTGTCCTTGCGATTTGAACGCGATCGGCCCGATGAATACAGCGAACTCCTGAACACCCAGAACCCGACCAGCCCGATCACAAGGATCCCGTGTAACACCCCCATCAACTTGATATTCAGTCGCATATCGCCATTCAGGATGTGACTGAATTCGTGGGCGATAACGCCCTGTAATTCGTCCCTGGTCAATTGATGGATACAGCCTCGCGTCACGCCGACAACCGCATTACTCGGCGAAAGCCCCGCCGCAAACGCGTTTATGCCCTCCTCATTTTCCATTACAAAGACGCGCGGCACCGGGGTGCCCGATGCTATCGCCATTTCCTCCACGACATTGAGGATCTTCCGTTCATCGGGGTCCTTGCTGTTCGGTTCGATCGGCTTGGCGCCGAGCATGGTAGCCACCGCCTCGCCGCCTTGTGAGACCTGTTTGATCTTGTACGCCGATCCCGCCACCACGATCAGTGCCGTCACCGACGTAACACCGAGAAACAACTTGCTATTCCACAGGTCTGCCGCCGACACATCTTTGCCGGACTTTGACTTCCCGAGAACGAGCATGCCGGCGAAGGCCAGGTAGACACCCAGTATGATCAGGGCCACCGCAAGAACGTAGTACACCACCAACAGCGACGTCTTACGGCGTGCCGCATCCTGATGTGAGAAGAAGTCAGTTGCCGCAATAGTGTTTGCCATTACTTCATGTCCTGTTCTCGGTTTTAGGTCTTCCCGTTCAGCAGTTGAGGTGGGCCGGGCTGTCCCCAGCACGGCCAGACCAGCAGCTTGTGATGCTCGCGCCGGGGCCTGTCCTCCGTAGCTTCAGCGAAGGAGGAACGGCCCGAGCCACCTTTCCTGAAGGCACAAGGGCCGAGGAACTCCGACGGCCTGACGGAACGAGCCGTATGTTTCCTTCGCCGTCAGCCTTGTCAGTTGAATCTTCAATCAGTTACTCACATACCCACGCACATGCAGTCCCAGACGCTCTCCTCAGAACGCGACCTTCGGCGCCTCGCGTTCGGTCTGGTTTGTAATCTCGAACAGCGCAGCAGCGCCGAATCCAAACGGCCCGGCGACAAGCACGTTCGGGAATGTCTCTCTTGCGGTGTTGTATGTCGTCACAGAGTCGTTATATGCCTGCCTGGCAAACGATACTTTGTTTTCGGTTGAAGTGAGTTCTTCCATCAACTGGCCCATCGTCTGGTTAGCCTTCAAGTCCGGGTAGCGTTCCACTGTGACAAGCAACTTACTCATTGCCCCGCCGAGCAATGCTTCGGCACCGACCAGGGCCTGCATTGAGCCTGGATCGCCCGGATTCGCAGCAGCCTTCTGGCTTGCCGTCGATGCCTGGTTCCGCGCAGCTATTACAGCTTCAAGCGTATCTCGTTCGTGCGACATGTAGGCCTTTGCAGTCTCGACCAGGTTCGGGATCAGGTCATAACGCCGCTTCAATTGCACGTCTATCTGGGCGAACGCATTCTTATACCTGTTTCTGAAAGCGACCAGCTTGTTGTAAATGCCGACTATGAAGATGATGAGAATCAACAGTACTGCCAGAATGCCGATTGCTATCCACATGGTTATTGCCTCCTGTTGGCTGGTGATATTCTGTTGCGCCCAGCCTGATTAATGCCGCGAAAATCAGAACCCGCGGACGGGTCGACCTAATCCCGTATGCTACAACGTCGTTGCCCTGGTATCAAGCACTCTTGATCAGTCCGTCGGGACTATCTGGTGATGGGCTGAAGGCTGAAAAGTGTCGCACGCAGCGCTGTTCCGGCAATCCCGGTCAGAAGACCTGTGCATGTTATGTTGACCTGCGCTTTCGAGTTGTTCATGCCGGCTGATGGTACCCTGCTCTGGGCACACGCGTGGCCGGGCCACCCGATCGTACAGCCGGCCCTCACCGCAAACGGCGAGATCATGATCAGCTCCGACCAGGGCAGTGGTGTGCGCCGTATTGCAGTTGCGCATGGACCGGAAGGTTGGAAAGTCGAAGAGCGATGGACGTCGGTCTCTCTGAAGCCCAACTTCAATGACTCCGTCATTCACAATGGCTATGCCTATGGGTTTGATGGGGGTTCGGTGGCATGTATTGACGTCGAGGACGGCACACTGAAGTGGAAGGGAGGACGCTACGGGGCGGGTCAACTGATCCTGCTTGCCGACCAGGACCTCCTGCTGGTGCTTTCGGAGCAGGGCGAACTTGCGCTCGTATCTGCTGCCCCGGCCGGATTCACAGACTTGCCGACAAAGCTTACGACAAAGCTTCCTACTCCGCTCTTCGAGCTACGAAGGACAAGCAGCGA